>JAJYBQ010000042.1 GCA_021778935.1 Pseudomonadota bacterium
CTCGTGCATCCCGTGTTCCATCGCCATCGGTCGGAAACGGCGATGCTGCGCTATCTGCGCGGATTGGCCGACCGGGATCTGGCGCTCGACCGCACCATGATCCCGCTGGGTTCCTGCACGATGAAGCTCAACGCGACGTCGGAACTGCTGCCGGTGAGCTGGCCGCAGTTCGCGAACGTGCATCCGTTCGCGCCGGCGGATCAGACCGAGGGCTACCGGGAGATGATCGCGTCGCTCGAGGCGATGCTTGCGGCCTGCACCGGCTACGACCGCGTGAGCCTGGAGCCCAACTCCGGCGCGCAGGGGGAGTTCGCCGGGCTGCTCGCGATCCGCGCCCACCATCGGGCGCATGGCCAGGCGCAGCGCACGGTATGCCTCATCCCGGAAAGCGCACACGGTACCAATCCGGCCTCGGCGGCGATGGCGGGAATGGAGGTCGTGGTCGTCGATTGCGACGCCAACGGCAATATCGACGTGACCGATCTCGCCACCAAGGCGCAGTTGCACGCCGGACGGCTGGCGGCCCTGATGGTGACCTACCCGTCGACGCACGGGGTGTTCGAGGAGTCGATCCGCGAGGTCTGCGACATCGTCCATCGGCACGGCGGGCAGGTGTACCTGGACGGCGCCAATCTCAATGCCCTGGTCGGCTTGGCGAAGCCGGCGGAAATCGGCAGCGACGTGTCGCATCTCAACCTCCACAAGACGTTCGCGATCCCGCACGGCGGCGGCGGCCCGGGCGTGGGCCCGGTGGCCGTGCGCGCGCATCTTGCGCCCTACCTCCCGCGGACCGGAGATGGGACCGCAGCGGTCGGGCCGGTGAGTGCTGCGCCCTTCGGCTCGGCATCGATCCTGCCGATCTCGTGGATGTATTGCGCGATGATGGGCGCGGCAGGTCTGACGCGCGCGACCCAGGTTGCGTTGCTCAACGCAAACTATCTCGCGCGCAAGCTGGCGCCGCACTATCCCGTGCTGTACACCGGGCGCAACAGCCATGTCGCGCACGAGTGCATCCTCGATCTGCGGCCAATCAAGGACCGTTGCGGCATTACGGCAGAGGACGTCGCCAAGCGCCTGATGGACTACGGTTTCCACGCTCCCACGCTGTCCTTCCCGGTACCGGGCACGTTGATGGTCGAACCGACGGAGTCGGAGTCGCGCGCGGAGCTCGACCGATTCGTCGAGGCGATGGTGCAGATCCGGGCCGAGATCGATGCCGTCGCGTCGGGCGCCTGGGATCGCACGGACAACCCTTTGCGCAATGCTCCGCATACTGCGGCGATGGTTTGCGCCGATCGGTGGGAGCACGGATATTCACGAGAAACCGCGGCGTTCCCGGTAGCGGGACTGCGGCACGACAAGTACTGGCCGCCGGTGTCCCGCATCGACAACGTGTATGGGGATCGGAATCTGGTTTGTTCGTGTCCGTCGACGAAGGACTGGGCAGAGTGACCATCCCGCCCGCCCCCGGCGGGAGGCGGGTGGAAGTTCCCCTTCTTCGTGGCACGGAAGGGGCGTGACGATTTCCCCGCTCCCGTTCGCGGGGGCGGGCAAGGATGAGGGTTCGATCGATGCAATACGTCTACACCATGCGGCACGTCAGCAAGACCGTGCCGCCCAAGCGCCAGATCCTGAAGGACATCTCGCTGTCGTTCTTCCCCGGCGCCAAGATCGGCGTGCTGGGTCTGAACGGCTCGGGAAAATCGACGCTGCTGCGCATCATGGCCGGCGTCGATCCGAACTTCGACGGCGAAGCGGTGCCGATGCCGAACATGAAGATCGGCTATCTGCCGCAGGAGCCGCAACTCGATCCGGATACGACGGTGCGCGAGGCGGTCGAGCAGGGTCTGGGCGACGTCGTGGATGCGCGGGCGCAACTCGACCGCATCTATGCCGCGTATGCGGAGCCGGACGCCGATTTCGACAAGCTCGCCGCCGAGCAGGCACATTACGAGGCCGTCCTGGCGGCAAGCGGTTCCGATCTCGAGCATCAACTGGAGATCGCCGCCGACGCCCTGCGGCTGCCGCCCTGGGATGCGCGCATCGAACACCTGTCGGGGGGGGAGAAGCGTCGCGTCGCGCTGTGCCGGTTGCTGCTTTCCAAGCCGGACATGCTGCTGCTCGACGAACCGACCAACCATCTCGACGCCGAAAGTGTGGAATGGCTCGAGGAGTTCCTGCAGCGTTTCCCGGGTACGGTGGTGGGCATCACCCACGACCGCTACTTCCTCGACAACGCATGTCAGTGGATCCTGGAACTCGATCGCGGCCACGGCATCCCCTGGCAGGGCAACTACAGTTCCTGGCTGGAACAGAAGGAAGCGCGCCTGGAGACCGAGGCCAAACAGGAGGCCGCGCGCATCAAGGCGATGAAGCAGGAACTGGAGTGGGTGCGCCAGAATCCCAAGGGGCGGCAGGCCAAGAGCAAGGCCCGTCTCGCGCGATTCGAGGAACTCAGCTCCCATGAGCATCAGGTCCGCAACGAGACCCAGGAGATCTTCATTCCCGTGGCCGACCGCCTGGGCAACGAGGTCATCGAGTTCTCCGACGTGAGCAAGGCGTTCGGCGACCGGTTGCTGATCGACAAGCTGTCGTTCCGGATCCCCGCCGGGGCGATCGTCGGCATCATCGGTCCGAACGGCGCCGGCAAGTCGACGCTGTTTCGCATGATCACCGGAAAGGAGCAGCCCGATAGCGGAGCGATCACGATCGGGCCGACGGTGCGGATGGCATACGTCGATCAGTCGCGTGATGCGCTGGCGGCGGGAAAAACCGTGTGGGAGGATGTCTCGGGCGGTGCCGACATCCTGACGGTGGGCAAGTTCGCCATGCCCTCGCGCGCCTACGTGGGACGGTTCAACTTCCGCGGCGGCGATCAGCAAAAGATCGTCGGTCAACTATCGGGTGGCGAGCGCGGCCGCCTGCATCTGGCCAAGACCCTGATCGCCGGCGGCAATGTGCTGCTGCTCGACGAACCCTCCAACGACCTCGATGTCGAAACGCTGCGCGCTTTGGAGGATGCATTGCTGGAATTCGCCGGCTGCGTGCTCGTGATCTCGCACGATCGCTGGTTCCTCGATCGCATCGCGACCCACATCCTCGCTTGCGAAGGCGATTCGCAGTGGGTGTTCTTCTCCGGCAACTACCAGGAGTACGAGGAGGACAAGAAGAAACGTCTCGGCGAGGAAGGCGCCAAGCCGCACCGGCTACGGTTCAAACCCTTGAAGTGATCGCCCGCGCCTGCCGCGGCGCAATTTCGCGCGCGGCTATTCCTGCACCCACGGCAACCCGCGGAATCGCCAGCCTTCGAGCGTGCCGCGGTGGGATTCGTCGTCGAGGTCACCCTCGAAGCCCTCGATGACGTTGTAGACCCGGGTGAACCCGGCCTTGGCCGCCTCTTCTGCCGCCAGCGCCGAACGCTTGCCGCTGCGGCAGAGCAGCAGCACGGTTTCGGTCTTAGCGACCCGGGCCTCCAGATCCCGCACGAAGTGGGGGTTGCGCGTCAGTGCCATGCCGAGCGCCCAGGGGATATGGATGCTGCGCGGGACGACGCCTACGAACTTCCGCTCCTCGGCGGTGCGGACGTCGACCAGCACCGCCTTCTTGTGCGATACCAGCGCCCAGGCTTGCGCCGGTGTAATGACGCCGTGGCTGCCCGGCGGATGGAGGGCAAGCACGTCCGGTTCGATGGAAACGGCATGGAGCGGGTCGAGCATGGCGAATCCTTGTGGGCGGTCGGAGGACAACGGCGAGACGATAAGGCGGATCGGCGCGTCGCGCCAATGGCGGTTCGCAATTTCGGTATTGCGGCTGGCTTTTTCAGGCTGCGTCGAGGACCCGGAGCGCATGTTCCGCGATGACCCGATCTTCCTCGCAGGGAAGGACCCAGATGTGGACTCGGCTCGCGTCCCGGTGCAGTTGCGGGCCGCCTTGCCGGTTTGCCTCGTCGTCGAGTTCTACACCTAGCCAGCGCAGCGCGGCGCAGATCTCCCGGCGCACGGGCGCGGCATGCTCGCCGATGCCGCCGGTGAACACCAGGGCGTCGAACCCGCCGAGTGGCGCGACCAGGCTGCCGATCGCCGCGACGACGCGATGGCAGAAGAGCGCCACCGCCTCCTGCGCCGCCGGGTCGTCGCGGCCGAGCAACTCCCGCATGTCGCTGCTGATGCCCGAAACGCCCAGCAGGCCGGATTCCTGGTAGAGCAGGCGCTCGATGCGCGCCAGGTCCCACCCGGGTTGGCGCAGGAGATGCAGCAGGATCCCGGGGTCGATCCAGCCCGGTCGCGTCCCCATGATCAGGCCGTCCAGCACGCTGAAACCCATCGTCGTGCCGGCGCTGCGCCCGGCGGCAAGCGCACAGCAGCTCGCGCCGTTGCCCAGGTGGGCGACGATCGCGCGGCCCGCGGCGGCGCGGGAATCGATCCGGGGCAGGCGCCGCGCGACCGACTCATAGGACAGCCCGTGGAATCCGTATCGGATCAGGCCGGCATCCGTGAGCGTTCGCGGCAGGGCGTACTGGCGGTCCCGGCGCGGGATGTCGGCGTGGAATGCGGTGTCGAAGCAGGCGACCTGCGGCAGGGCGGGGTGGGTGTCCGCGAGCGTATGGATCGGCGCAAGATTCTGCGGCAGGTGTAGAGGCATCAACGGAACCAGTGCGTCGAGCCGACTCAGCGTGGCGCCGTCGACCCGTAGCGCCGGTTCGGCGATCGGCCCGCCGAATACGACGCGGTGACCCACGGCGCGCAGCGCGCCGGGGCCGTGATGGGATTCGATCCAGTCGACCAGATGACGGAGCAATTCCCCATGGGTCGGGTGGGAGCGGCTGTCCCACCGGTGCGAGGCCAGCGCGATTCCTTGACGATCCCGGGCGAAGAACCGCGGCGCGCGGTCGATCTCCTCGATCGCACCCTCGGCCAGGACGGCCAGGGTCGCGCCGGACGGTGCGGCGGAATCCGCGGTGTAGAGGGAAAACTTGATGCTCGACGAACCGGCATTCAGGACGGCGATCGTACGGATCATATTCCTGCCAGCGCCATGCCTCCGAATCCGAGTCCGATCACCGCGACAAGACCGACGCACCAGACCAGCCAGGTTTTGCGGGCGAGCAGGGTGATCGCCGACAGCGCGATCGCGATCTGGATGGCGGTTGCTCCTGCGGCCCAGCGATGGTGCAGGTGACTCTGCGCTTCGCTACGGATGTCCCACTCCTCGACTTGTTTTTCCAGCCGGTCGGCGCGGTCCTTGATCGCCGCTTGCTGCTTCTTGTAGCGCGCCACCTCCTTGCGCAGCCGGTCGGCCTCGTCCGGCTTGGTCACCAGCGTGGTCGCCACCTGTGCAAGGTTGGCTTTCAGGCCTTTTGCCTGGTAGTAGCTCCACTGGTCGTTGGCGCGCGTCTTCGTGATCGACGCGGTGTTCTTATATAGCTGCGCATTGGCCTGCGTATCGCCGCTGGCGAGCGTCATCAGCGCACCCAGCGTGGCGAGCACGGCGGACGCGACGGCGATCCGGCTGGCGAGGGGGTCGCTGCCGCCGTGCTCCGTGGCATGTTCCACGACGTGGTCGTGGGCACCATGGACATGAAAATGATCTTCGGACACGTTACATTCCTCCCGGTTGCAGTAGCGCTAGCGCGGCGTGGGGGGTGGTGCCGCGACGGCTTCGTAGGTGACGAAATCGAACCCGAATCCACGCCCTCCGTCCGGCGGAAAATGTTCGCGCGCGGTCTCGCGCCAGCGAGACGGGTCGAGGGCGGGAAAATACGCATCGCCCTCGAATTCCGCGTCGATCTCCGTCAACAGGATCGAACCGGCGCATCGCTGCGCCAGCGCCTGTGCAAAGATCTCCTCGCCGCCAATAATGAACATGTCTTGTTCCGGCGGGCAATGGGCGAGCGCTTCGCCGAGCCCTGCGGCGCGCTCCGCCCCCGCGGCATGCCAGCGCTCGTCGCGGGTGACGACGATGTTGCGTCGACCGGGCAGGGGGCGCCCGAGCGAGTCCCAGGTCTTGCGTCCCATGATGATGCAATGGCCGAGGGTGGTCCTCTTGAAGCGCGCCAAGTCTTCCGGAAGATGCCACGGCAGGGCGCCCCGGTTGCCGATTACGCCGTTGCGTGCCCGGGCGGCGATCAGAAAGACGCGCGTCATATCGCGACGGGCGCCTTGATGTGCGGATGCGCCTGGTAGCCGAGGATTTCGAAGTCTTCGAACTGGTACCCGAAAATCGACTCTGGTTGGCGGTGGATTACCAGCCGAGGATAGGGAAACGGCGTCCGGCTCAGCTGTTCCCGGGCTTGATCGAAGTGGTTGCGGTAGATGTGGCAGTCGCCGCCGGTCCAGACGAAATCGCCGGGCAGCAGATCGCATTGCTGCGCGACGAGGTGTGTCAGCAGGGCATAGCTGGCGATGTTGAAGGGAACCCCGAGGAAGATGTCGCAGCTGCGCTGGTACAGCTGGCAGCTCAGCTTGCCCTGCGCGACATAGAACTGGAACATCACGTGGCAGGGCGGCAGGCGCATCCTGGATACGTCCGCGACGTTCCAGGCCGATACGATGAGCCGCCGCGAGTCCGGGTTGGTCCGGATCTGGTCGACGACCTGCGCGATCTGGTCGATGTGCGTGCCGTCCGGTGCGGGCCAGGAGCGCCATTGCACCCCGTAAACGGGGCCTAGTTCGCCCGATTCGTCGGCCCACTCGTCCCAGATGGTGACGCCGTTGGCGCGCAGGTATGCGATGTTGCTGGATCCTTGCAGGAACCACAACAGCTCATGGATGATCGAACGCAGGTGAAGCCTCTTCGTCGTTACCAGCGGGAATCCGGTGGTGAGGTCGAAGCGCATCTGGTACCCGAAAACGGAGCGCGTACCGGTGCCGGTGCGGTCGCTTTTGTCGACGCCATGTTCCAGGACATGGCGCATGAAGTCCTCGTATTGATGCATGCGGGGTTCCCGGGTCGTTCGATGCAGTATAACGGTGCCTGTGCCGGATAGAGGGCTGTCGTATGCGCTGGGATTGGAAACAGAATCCGCGTCTGCATGCGCTCGAAGCATCGCTCGGGGGGCGCCGCGTTCATGTCCGACGCAGCTTGGGCGGTGCCCACGGCGTGGAGCGTTTTGCGGTCGATTGCGATGACGTCCGCTGCTTCGTCAAGCTCGCATCCTCCGCGTCGGCTCTGCGGGCGGAAGCCGACGGCCTGCAGGCGATCGCGGCCACCTGTACGTTGCGGACCCCGCATGTTTTGGCGATGGGACCGCTGCACGATGGGCACTTCGGTGATCTGCTGGGCGCGTTTCTCGTCCTGGAGTGGATCGACCTGCATGATGACGGCGACTGGCGTGCCGCCGGGGCAGGTTTGGCGATGCTGCATGCGGTGCCGCCGGCGGTCGCGCGGTTCGGGTGGGAACAGGATAACTGTCTAGGGGCCAGCCGACAGGGCAACGGCTGGAGCGATGACTGGCGGGAGTTCTGGCGTGAGCGCCGCCTGCGCCCGCAATTCCGGCTGGCCCGCGAAGCGGGGCTGGATTTGCTGGCGTCGCGCGAAGAGCGGGCGCTCACCGCATCCGATCACCTGTTGCTCGGGCATGCGCCGCGCCCTTCGCTGTTGCATGGCGATCTCTGGTCGGGAAACATCGGGTTTGACGCCCAGGGCACACCCGTCGTTTTCGATCCGGCGGTATACGTCGGCGATGCCGAAGCGGATCTGGCGATGACGAGGCTGTTCGGCGGCATCCCGGCCGAGTTCTACCGGGCATACGAAGTGCGCCACGCGCCGGCGCCGGGTTGGCAGGAGCGTGATGCGCTGTATCGCCTTTATCACGTCCTCAATCACGCCAACCTGTTTGGCGGAGCGTACGTCGCGCAGGCGGCGCGCCTGATCGAGCAGTTGTAGCGGCGCGGGGCCCGGGTGGCATCGGACCCGGGCGCACCGGGATCACGCGACGCCGGACATTCCCGCTACGACGCGGTTGAAGCCCGCGTCGACGTAGGTGATTTCCCCCGTCACTCCCGCCGCGAGATCCGACAACAGGAACGCTGCGACATTGCCGACGTCGTCGATCGTGACGTTGCGACGCAATGGGGCGGTCTGTTCGACGAAATCCAGGATCTTGCCGAAATCCTTGATGCCGGCAGCGGCGAGGGTGCGAATCGGCCCGGCAGAAATGCCGTTGGCACGGATGCCCTTCGGCCCCAGGTTTGCCGCCAGATACCGTACCGATGCCTCGAGGGAGGCCTTGGCGAGCCCCATCGTGTTGTAGTTTGGCACGACGCGCTCGGCACCCAGATAGGTGAGGGTCAGCAGGGAACCGTTGCGCCCTTCCATCATGGGGAACGCCGCCTTGGCCAGCGCGGGGAAACTGTAGGCCGAGATGTCATGCGCAACCCGGAACGCCTCGCGGGAGAGGCCCGCAAGGAAATCGCCGGCAATCGCCTCGCGTGGCGCAAAACCGATCGAATGCACCAGACCGTCGAGGCCGTCCCAGGACTTCCCCAAGCTTGCGAAAAGGTCGGCGATCTGGGCGTCGTCGGCAACGTCGCAGGGAAATACCAAGGCGGAGTCGAATTCGCGCGCAACCTCGGTGACTCGATCTAGGAAGCGGTCTCCGACATAAGTGAACGCCAACTCCGCACCCTCCCGGCGGCACGCTCGCGCAATGCCATAGGCGATGGAGCGGTTCGAAAGTACCCCGGTGATCAGGATGCGCTTGCCAGACAGGAACGGCATGGATGACGGGCCCGCCGATGTCGGCGATGGTGGTGGGAATAATGATGAGACGGGTGATGCCTCGTGTGCCGGATGTGCCGCACGCGCGGGTGGGGACCTCCCCCGTTCCACACGTTCAGCGCCAGTCGTTGGCCAATGCGCAGGCGGCTCGAGTGGAGGCGGTTCCACGCCATGATGTCGTGGGCTCGAACGTGCCAGCGGTGCGCGATCGAACTCAACGTGTCGCCGTGGTGAACGCGATAGGAGATGCGCCGCATCTGCGGTACCACCGGAACGAGGGAAAACGACGCATCGATCAGCTTCGGGGAGATATCGTCGGTGACGGCCTCGCCCCGCGGAACCAGGATCACCGACCCGGCTGCCGGACGGTAGCGCCAGGGAATCCGATTGACCGTGCGCAGTTCGTTCACCGACAGGTTGGCCTTCCGCGCCAGCGTTTCCAGCGTCTCTCCGCGCCGCATGACGTGCGCGGTCCAGCTGGCCATGGGTTGCTCGGTCGCTTCCACGGCGACCAGATTTGTCTCGAAGGCTTCCGCGTGGTCGGCAGGCAGGAGAATCGTGGGGGACGAGGCCCCGATGATCAGTGGCCGATTGAATGCCGGGTTCAGTGCCTGGAATTCGTCAATGGGAATTTCCGCGAGCCGGGCAGCCGTCGCGACGTCCATGTCGGCGGGAATGTCCTCCGAAACGAAGTACGGCCGGTCTGGAATCGCGGGCAGGGTGATGCCGTAGCGCTGCGGATCGGCGATGATGTTCTTGATTGCCTGCAGTTTGGGGACGTAAAACTGCGTCTCGTGCGGCAGCCGCAGATCCTTGTACGCCGTCGAGCGATGGTGCCGGCGGGCGTTGGCGATCGCCCGCTCCACCCCAAGCTCGCCGTAGTTGTACGCGGCCAGCGCGAGTTGCCAGTCTCCAAATTCCCCGTAGAGCTTTTGCAGGTAGTCGAGCGCTGCCCGGGTGGACTCGATCACGCCGAAGCGCTCGTCCTTCCACATGTTTTGTTCCAGCGCATATTTCGTTCCCGTCGAGGGAATGAACTGCCACAGACCGGCGGCCTTGGCGATGGAGACCGCATTGGGCTGCATTCCGCTCTCGATGAACGGAAGCAAGGCGATCTCGGTGGGCATGCCGCGCTTCTCGACCTCCGCCACGATGTGGTACAGGTACATGCTCGCCCGGGTCGAAACCCGCTCGATGTACTGGGGCTTGTCGGCATACCAGCGGGTGGTTTGCTGCGCGCGCCACGTATCCAGGTCCGGCATCTTGAAGCCGCGGCGGATGCGTGCCCAAAGATCGTCGTCGCCGGACTGCATGACCGCCATCGTGGGCGCCGGTTCGGCGCCGATGCCGGGCGTGGCGCCGGGAATCGGTTTCCCGGGACCCGACGTTGCCACGGGCGGCGGGGGCGGCGCTAGCGGCAGCGCCGGTGGCTGAATCGTTGCGATGGTTTCGGAAACGCCGCGGAGCACCCGCGCCTCGGGGGGGCTGCGGGGCCCGGTGCGACTCGGCGCCACCTCCATCCAGGCGGCAGGAACCACGGAAAATGTCTGCGTCGGCGCGTCGAACAGGGGAACCGGACGAACATAGCCCGAGTCGGCCCCCGGGGCCGGCCCCATGTCCGCAGCCCAGGCCGATCGCAGGCCTACATGCAACCCCAACCCGGCCGCAACGGCACACACCAGGAATCGGACCCGGACGGGACAATTCACCAGACGCTCCCCCACCATCATCGTTTTTTGCGCGGGGGCAAGTGTACCCCAGCGATCCCCGGCGCGAAACCACCTCATCCGGCCGCATTCGCCCGAAAACGGGGGGAATCCACCCATGGCGGCAGCGGCGCGGACGCCGCCGGGGGCGCGGCCCATTGCGGCAAAGCGTGGTGGCGGGGTTGCGATATCCTGTCGCGGTTCCAAGCTCCGCTGCAGCGCCAACAGACCGTGTCCATGACCCCCGCGCCGGTTGCATCGTTCCCTGATTTCCTGGACTCGCCGCCCGGTCGGTACGTTCTGGAGTGGGAGCAGCGTGTGCTCGACGAGACGGTGGCGGACATCTTCGGTTTTTATGCCCTGCAGTTGGGAACCCCGGGTCTCGCGGGGTTGCGGGAAAACCGGATGCCGTTTCGCTGCGCAGTTGTCGAATCGGCGGAACTGCCGGCGGAATGTCGCGGCGTTCCCGGCGACATACGCACCGTGGTAAGCCGCTTCGATGAGTTGCCGTTCGCGTCGCAGTCGGTCGACCTGGTGGTGCTGCCCCACGTCCTGGAGTTCGCGGAGGAGCCGCATCAGGTCCTGCGGGAGGTCGACCGGGTTTTGCTGCCGGAGGGACAGGTGGTGCTGACCGGCTTCAATCCTGCCAGCCTGTGGGGCTTGCATCACGCGATGCGACGGGCCGGGGTCTGCCCATTCCTGCCCCCCGGAGGTCAGTTGATTTCCTTGCACCGGATCAAGGACTGGCTGAAGCTGCTTTCGTTCGAGGTCCAGCGAGGTCGGTTCGGCTGCTACCTGCCGTGGGCACGCACGGAGCGATGGATCGGGCGCTGGGCATTCATGGAAAAGGCCGGCGATCGATGGTGGCCGGTGCTGGGTAGCGTATACGTGCTGGCTGCGGTCAAGCGGGTGCACGGCATGCGCCTGGTCGGCATGGTCCGGAAGCGCCGCGAAGAGCTGGATTTGAGCCCGGCGTTGGCGCCGGTGGCGCAGCGCGCGCCGGTCGGCATTCGGGTTGCGGCGCAGTGTCGTGCCCCGGAGGCGGCCAATGAAGGGCGCGCTGCCACCCGCGCCAGCGCGGGTGGGTGAACGCATTGGGGATGGATCGTTTGATGGATTCGGAAATGAGCCTCACGTCTTCGTCGGCGCCGGTTGGTGCTGTCGGGTCCGACACGTCGTCCATCGTCGAGGTCTGGACCGACGGCGCCTGCAAGGGCAATCCGGGCCCCGGCGGGTGGGGGGCGCTGCTGCGTAGCGGCGCCCACGAGCGGGAATTGTGTGGCGGAGAGGATCCGACCACCAATAATCGCATGGAGCTCACCGCTGTGATCGAGGCGCTGGCGACGCTCAATCGGTCGTGTCGCGTGACCGTGCACACCGATTCGCAGTATGTGAAGAACGGCATCACCGAGTGGATGCGCCAGTGGGAACGGCGCGGTTGGCGCACGGCGGATGGCAAGCCGGTGAAGAACCTCGAGTTGTGGCAGGCGTTGGACAGCCAGGTGCGGCGGCACACGGTCGCGTGGAAGTGGGTGCGCGGCCATGCCGGCGATCCCGGCAACGAACGGGCCGACGCCTTGGCGAACCGCGGCGTCGAGATCGGGCGACAATCCAGGATGGGCTAGTGAATGCGGCAAATCGTGCTCGACACGGAAACCACCGGCCTGGAGGCGAAGGACGGCCACCGCATCGTCGAGATCGGCGCAATCGAGATTTTCGGCCGCCAGGTGATGCCGGAACGGCTGGTGCACCACTACGTCAATCCTGACCGGGACGTCGATGCGGGCGCGCGCACCGTCCACGGGCTGGATGGCGAGTTTCTTGCGGACAAGCCTCGATTTGCGGAGATCGTCGACGAACTGCTGGAATTCGTGCAGGGCGCGGAGGTGCTGATCCACAACGCGCCTTTCGACATTTCCTTTCTCGACGCGGAACTCGCGCGCCTGAACCGGCCTCCGTTCGCGCAGCATTGCGAAAAAATCACCGACACCCTGCGCATGGCGCGGGAGATGCACCCGGGCAAACGCAATTCGCTCGACGCGCTGTGCGAGCGCTACGGCATTTCCGTTCGCCATCGTGCCCTGCACGGCGCCCTGGTCGATGCGGCGCTGCTCGCCGACGTATATCTCGCGATGACCCGGGGCCAAGACAGCCTGGTCATGGACCTCGAGCCTGCGGCGCGGCGCCGTCTCCGCCGGAT
>JAJYBQ010000043.1 GCA_021778935.1 Pseudomonadota bacterium
CAGACTCGCGCACGCCGCGAGCACCAACGCCGCGGCGGCAGCCGAACTTCGCGACCGCAATGATCCCGACATCAGGGCTTGATATGCAGCCGCCGCAGGGTTTCCTGCAGCGTACCGCTGTCGCTTTCGGTATTCCGGCGCTGCGCCTGCAGGAGCAGCGCCCGGGCGGCCTGGTGGTCGCCCAGCGTCCATAGCACCTCCCCGAGATGCGCGGCGACGTCCGGATCCTCCTTGAGGCGATATGCCCGTAGCAGGGTCTCGCGCGCTGCTTGCAGATTCCCTTGGCGGTACTGCAGCCAGCCCTTGGAGTCGACGATGAATCCGTCATCCGGCGCCAGTGCGAGCGCGCGGTCGATCAGCCTAGCGGCCTCGTGCAACCGCATGTTCCGGTCCGCGAACGTATAGCCGAGGGCGTTGTAGGCGTGTGCGTAGTCCGGGTGCAGGGCCATGAGGCGACGCAGGAGCTTCTCCATCACGTCCACCCGGTTGATCTGTTCGGCGGCCATGGCGGCGCCGTACATCAGGTCGGGGTCGCCCGGATACTGCTTCAGGGCCTGTTGCAACAGCCGGTACGCGCTCAGGTCGTGATGCGCGTCGCGCAGCAACTCGGCCCGGGCAAGGAGGTGCTGTACTTGGTCCGCGGGGGTGGGCGCCGCGATCGCATCCAGTTTGCGCGTCGCTTCGGCAATGCGCCCCATTCGTCCGAGGACGAGCGCTTCGCTCACCGACGCGACGGCGCGCTGTTTTGCGCCCCGTACCTTGTGCAGCCAGGAGAGTGCCTCGCCATACCGCCGTTCGCCTTCGGCGACTTGCGACATGTCGGTGTACAGGAGATCCGTGTTGCGCCCCGTACCGGACGGACCGGCCGCTGCAAGGTACTGGTGGAAATATTTCCGCGCTGCCCCGTAGCGCTCCGCTTCGAGCGCCAGCGCGCCGAGCGCGAACAGCGGTTCCGGGTTCTGCGGATCCATGCGCGCCAGTTCCGTGAACTGCGCACGCGCCTCCTCCAGTCGTCCTTCTCCCAGGAGCAGGCGCGCATACGCCTCACGGACCCGCGTGGATTCGGGGTGCTTCACGAGGAAGTCCGAAAGCGTGGCGATCGCTTGGCTACGGCCGTCGTCGGCGCCGTCAGGCCGGCTGTCGCCGCCTGGCGACGCGCCGCTCTCCAGCCACATCCGCGCGACCAGGATCGTTGCCAGCGCAGAGTTCGGTCGCAAGGCCAGTGCCGCCTGGGCGTGTTCCTGGGTGGCGACGCGGTCGCCTGCAGCGCGCGCCGCGCGCGCCGCGACGAGCTGCGCCGGGAAACCCCGAATCGGGTCATGGTAATAGGGTTGCGCGAGTCCATCGAGCAGGGTGAGCCCGCGTTTGCGGTCCGGCGCATGTGCCAGCACGGTCTGCAACTGGTCCAGGAAGGCGACCGGATCGGGGGTCTGGGCGAGATCCTCCTCCAGGTATGGCCGCACGGTCTGGTACCGTCCGGTGGCCAGCAGCAAGGACACGTACGCTTGGCGCGCCGCCAGGTCACGCGGCGCAAGGCTATGCCATAAGGCCGCACCTTGCAGGGCTCGTTCCGCATCCCGCGCGTCGACCGCGATTTCGGTCGCCCGCCGCGCAAGTCGAGGATCCCGGGTGTCGCGTGCCGACCGCATCATCGCCGCGAACGCCGCTTCCGGTTCACCCCGTTGCGCAGCAATTTCCGCGAAGATCAGTCGGTAGAGCAGGCCGCTGGTCATGGTGACGTTCGGCGGAGCACCGGGAGCGGCGCTTGCCGGCGCCGCCGCCGACCCCTTGGCGTAATGCGGCATGCCGGAGTCCGGCGCGAACGGTTGATGTGAGATGGAACGCGTCGTCGCACATCCCCCCAGAATCAGCGAAGCAGAAAACAGTGCCAGGGTACCGGACGCCAATTTGCCGGAACGCCGGGAGGGGTTGCGCGGAACAAGGAGCATTTCGAGGCCGGGAGGTTGGGAATTGCGATTGGACCTCATAATATCCCTTTGCGTTCATGGAGCCTCGGAACACGCGTCGTGAGCGGGCCCGGGTTGCGTCGAGGCGCGGAGGTGTGCGGGGGGCCGGTACATGCTCCGCAGACGCATGGTCGGCGCGCGCAGCAGGCTCGTTACGGGGCTCCCCGGGATCGGTCGTGCCGGAATTGCCAGAGGTCGAAGTCACTGCGCGGGAATTGGCCCGGCGGTTCACGGGGAGCCGTGTGCGTGCGCTACGGATTTTCCACCGTGGCTTCCGGCTGCCGGTCTCGGCGGCTTTGCCCGCGGCTGTACTGGGGCAGCCGGTCGACGGCGTCGGGCGGCGGGGGAAATATCTTCTTTGGCACTTCCCGAATGGCGTGCTTCTTTCCCACCTCGGCATGTCCGGCGCGTGGCGCATCCACGAGCCGGAATCGGCTCCGTCGCGCCGCCCGCATGATCATGTGGAAATCGAGTGCGCCGACGCGCTGGCCCGGCTGAATGATCCGCGGCGCTTTGGTGTGGTGCTCTGGCATCCCCGGACCGAGGGAGACATTGCCACCCATCCTCTGCTCGCCACCCTGGGAATCGAGCCGTTCGATCCGCGCTTCGACGCCGATTGGCTGGTCCGGCATACCCGGAACCAGCGCAGCGCGATCAAGTCGGTTCTGCTCGCGGGCCGCGTCGTCGTCGGGGTCGGAAACATCTACGCTTCCGAAACCCTGTTCGAAGCGGGGATCCATCCGGCAACCCCGGCCGGGCGCATCACGCGGCGGCGATACGTCCGGTTGGTCGATGCCGTGCGGACCGTGCTCGCCCAGGCCATCGCCGCGGGCGGGTCGACTTTGCGCGATTTTTCCGGAGCCGACGGCGCGCAGGGGCACTACACGAATGCCGCGCGGGTGTACGGCCGCGGTGGCCAGCCCTGCTTGCGTTGCGGAACGCAGATCCGGCGAATCGTGCAGACACAGCGGGCAACGTACTTCTGTCCGACGTGTCAGAAGTCCTGAAAGAGTGTTAGTGTCCACAGCATTCGACCGCACCCGGAACCCGCTCCGTTTCTCGAGCATGCCGCAATTTCCCGACGTATCGGATGCCATGGCAGAAGACTCTTCAGAACCGTCTGAATTGCTGGCTGGCGTTGCGCGTTTCGGTGCCTGGCGCGACAACCTCGCCGCCTCGATCGACCGGCTTCGGCGCTGGCTGGAAGCCGAGGATCTCTTCGATCCGGAGACGGCGCGGCGTTTGCGCCACGCCCAGGACCGGCTGGTCGGAGACCGTTTCGTGGTCGCCTTTGTCGCGGAGTTTTCGCGCGGCAAGTCAGAACTGATCAACGCGATGTTTTTCGCGGACTACGGCCAGCGCGTCCTCCCGTCGGCTGCCGGCCGGACGACCATGTGTCCGACCGAAATCCTGTACGACGAAGCGATTCCGCCCTGCATTCGCACGCTGCCGATCGAGACGCGCGCGCGCGGCGGCAGCGCGTCCGACCTCAAGCGTTCGCCCGGCGCGTGGCAGATTTTCCCGCTCGACGTCGAATCGGTGGAGGGAATGCACGAGGCGTTCCGACTCGTTGCCCAGACCATGCGGGTGCCGGCGGAGGAGGCGCGTGTCTACGGTCTGTACGACCCCGAGGATCCGGAACAGTCCGCGATGCTGGGCGATGACGGAACGATCGAGATTTCGCGCTGGCGCCACGCCGTGATCAACTTCCCGCACCCGCTGTTGCGAAGCGGGCTCGTCATCATCGACACTCCCGGCCTCAACGCCATTGGCACAGAACCGGAACTGACACTCTCGCTCGTGCCCAGCGCGCATGCCGTGCTCTTCGTGTTGGCCGCCGATGCGGGAGTCACCCGCAGCGACCTGGCGATCTGGAAGCGCGTCGTCGGCGACGAACCCGACAATGGCAACCACCTCGTCGTGCTCAACAAGATCGACGGACTTTGGGATCCCCTCAAGACTGCCAGGGAAACCGAAGCCGAGGTCGCGAGGCAGGTCGACAGCGTCGCGGCCACGCTGCACGTCGATGCGTCGCGGGTGTTCCCGGTTTCGGCACAGAAGGGCCTGTTTGCAAAAGTGGCCTTTGACGGCGACCTGCTGCAACGCAGCCGCATGCCCGAGTTGGAGGCCGCGCTCGCTGCGCTGCTGGCTCCCGCGCGGCGGGAACTGCTGCAATGGCACACCATCGCGACGATCGAACGCATCATCGGCGACGCTCGGCGCATATTGACGGCCCGCGAACGCGGTCTGGTCGAGCAGCTCTACGAGCTTCGCACCCTGCAGGGGAAGAACCAGAGCGCAATCGAGCGTCTGTTGCTGCGTGCCCAGGCCGAGCAGCGGGAGTTCGAAGAAGCCATTCGCAAGACGCTTGCCGCGCGCTCCGTGCTCTGGCGGCTGGCGCAGGACGCGACCACCCAGTTGCGCAGCGATGCGGTGCACCGGCTGGCGCAGGACACCCAGGAACGAATGCGGAGCGCGCGGTTGAGCCACCAGTTGCAGGCGATCGCCCGTGGGCATTTCAACGACCTGCGCGTGCGGCTGCGTCAGGGCGGATCGGGATTGGTCGAGATCGAGCGCATGGTCTCGGGAGTCCAGCGCAGCTTTGCGGAACAGTTGGGCTGGAGCCTGCCGCCGCCGATGCAGTTTTCGCTGGATGCGTATGTTGCCGAAATCGACCGGCTCGAGGGAGCCTATGCGGGCCATTTCAAGCCGCTCGCGTTGTTCACGCGCGAGCAGCGTGCGTTCGTCGACTGGTTTTTCGAGACGGTGGTGCGCAAATCCTCGGGGATCGTTGCCGGCGCCGAGCGGGACGCCGACGCCTGGGTGCGGTCCCTGTTGCCACCGTTGGAAACCCAGGTCCGCGAGCAGCGTCAGCAGTTGAAGAATCGGATCCAGGCCGTGGAGCGGATCCGTGACGCCCAAGGATCCCTGGACGAACAGATCGGATGCCTGGAGGAGTCTCTGCAAGACGTGCACCGCCAGCTCGACGCGCTGCGCCAGCACGCAGAGCGGATTCGTCCGTCGCGTCCGGATTTTTCCGGCCGCGGAAGTTTCCCGCCGGAAATCGCGGCGCGCGCCACTGAGGCCACCGGCCCGGCGGCGCGGGCGCCCGAGCGCTTGCTGTCCTGAGTCGAAGAGTCCTTGGAGCCCACGACGGAATTCGCCCGTGCGCTGCTGCGCTGGCAGCGCACGCATGGGCGCAAGGATCTGCCTTGGCAGGGAACGCGTGACCCCTATCAGGTCTGGCTGAGCGAGATCATGCTGCAGCAGACGCGGGTCGCGACGGTGCGTTCCTATTACCCGCGTTTTCTCGACCGATTTCCCGATGTGGTTGCCCTGGCCGCAGCCCCGGTCGAATCCGTACTGCAGGCCTGGGCCGGACTGGGCTATTACGCGCGGGCGCGTCTCGCCCATGCCTGCGCGAACGCCGTCGCAAACCAACATTGCGGGCAGTTTCCATCCGCGGCGGCGGAGTTGGTGCGGTTGCCTGGGATCGGGCGGTCCACGGCGGCGGCGATCGCGGCATTTTGCTTTGATGAGCGGGCGGCGATCCTGGATGCAAATGTACGGCGGGTGCTGGCGCGCCGACACGCGATCGACGGTGACCCGGCGCAGCGTGCCGTCGCGGAATCGTTGTGGGCGATTGCGGAATCGCTGTTGCCCGGTCGCCGCGACATGCCGCGCTATACCCAGGCGATCATGGATCTGGGCGCCGGCATCTGTACGGCCCGGGAGCCGCAGTGCGGCACCTGCCCGGTGCAGGACGGCTGCCGTGCGTACCGGATGCGGCGTGTCCAGGACTTCCCGACACGCCGCAAGGCGGCGCCGCGGCCGGTCCGGTCGGCCCATTTCCTCGTCGCCTTGCGGGGGCCGCAAGTTCTGGTCGAGCAGCGTGCGGCCAACGGAATCTGGGGTGGTCTGCTCAGCCTGCCGGAATACCCGGAGGTCCGCGCATTGCAGCACCATGCCCGGTTATTGGGCGCCCTGTCGCCGCCGACGCCGCTTGCGTCGCGGCGCCACGCCTTCACGCATTTCACCCTGGCGTTCACGCCCCACGTTGCCCGGCTCGGCCCGGATCCGCCCCGCGCAAGGGTTGACGGCGCGTTGCGCTGGCTTGCCCTCGGCGAGATCGAGGGCGCAGCCCTGCCGGCCCCGGTTCTGGCGCTGCTGCGCGATGTCCGGAACGATGCCGCGGCCGCCTCGTCAGGGTTTCCCTGAACGCGGAAGGTTGCGGTGGCGTGCCAGAACCACGTTGCCCTGTCCGGCGAATCGCGCGGCCAGACGTTCCACCACGTACGGCGAGCGATGTTGGCCGCCCGTGCAGCCGATACCCACCGTCAGGTACTGCCGGTTGTCCTCGACATAACTGGGTAGCCATTTTTCAAGAAACCGGGCGATGTCGTCGATCATTTCGTTGACGAGCGGCGTGCGTGCCAGGAAATCGGCCACGGGCGGGTCGAGTCCGGTCAACGCCCGCAGCCCGGGCTCGTAGTGGGGGTTGGGAAGATTACGTACATCGAACACGAGGTCGGCTGCCACCGGGACCCCGTTCTTGAACGCGAACGACTCGAACGCCAGCATCAGTCCGCCGCGATCGAGATCCACGAACGACCGGACCCAGTGGCGCAAGGTGCTCGCGCTGAGGTCGCTGGTGTCGATTTCGTGGGCCAGTGCATGCAGGGGCGCAAGCACTTCGCGCTCCCGCTCGATCGACTCTTCCAGCGTCGGCTCCCGGTCCGGGCCGGCATCGCCGCCGCGCAGGGAAAGCGGGTGGCGCCGGCGCGTCTCGGAAAACCGCTGCACCAACGCCTCCGTGGAGGCGGTCAGGAAAAGAACCCGCACGTCATGGCCCGCCGCGCGCTGTCGGTCCAGCACGGCCGGAAGCCCTTCCAGAGAGAGTGCCGTGCGGGCGTCGATCGAGACGGCCAGATTCGCGTAGCCCGCGTCGGAAAGCAGCGCACACACCTGGTCGAGCATTGGCGCCGGGAGGTTGTCGACACAGTAATAGCCGATATCCTCCAGCAGTCGGATCGCCACCGACTTTCCGGAACCCGACATCCCCGAGATCAGCACGAGGCGCATTCCACCCACCGAATTCGAATGAACCTCGCGCCATTATCGACCATCATGCGGCCGGACCGCCATCCGCCCTGGTGCCCGCCTCCGTTCGTACCCGCTTCGCCCGCTTGGCTGCGGAGATGCACGTGGAGATGAATTTCCGGCGGACCGGCCCGTGCAGCCCCTTCGCATGGGCCTGCTTGCTGCATTGTCCGAGTAGCGACGTGCGGTGGCGATGTCGTTTCACGGCGTGGTCAGGACCTGCGCTGCCGGCTGCGAAGCCCGCGATGGGCAATACCAGCAGGGCGGCTGTCAGGATTTTTTTCATGATGCCTTCTCCTTTTCGGAAGTCGTTGCAAGGACACGCGCCCGGTGTGGGCGCGGGAAGGCATTGCAGCACCGGTCGATATCGCGCGCACTGCAGGGAATGGTAGGAAGCGTGCGGACTTGACGCCCGATCGGGCCATCGCCCATCCCGCTCAGGACTCCATCGCCTTGCGCTGGCGCTGCTGGAATTCCGCCAGGACGTCGATGCCCCGCAACTTGAGGATCGTGGTCCGCACGGCAGCTTCGACCAGCACGGCGAGGTTGCGCCCCGCGGCGACCGGGACCATGACCTTGTGGATGTTCACGCCAAGAACTGCTTGCATCGTGTCGGACATGGGCAGGCGTTCCATGGTGTCGACGGCGCTGCGGCGGATGAGTTCGACGATCAGCAGCAGTTTCATCTTGCGCCGCACCGCGGTCTCGCCGAAGATTGCCCGGATGTCCAGCAGGCCCAGGCCGCGGACTTCCAGCAGGTTTGCCAACAGCGGCGGACATCGGCCTTCGACCGTATTGGGTGCGATGCGGGCGAAGTCCACGACGTCGTCGGCTACCAGGCCGTGGCCGCGACTGATCAATTCGAGCGCCAACTCGCTTTTGCCCAGGCCGGACTCGCCGGCGATCAATACACCCATGCCGAGCACGTCCATGAACACTCCGTGCATCGAACAACGCGGCGCCAGTGCCTTGGCGAAGTAGATCCGCAGCACGTCGATCACTTCGGCCGCCGAGTGTGTGGTGGCGAACACCGGCAGGGGCGCCGCCTCGATCAGCGCCTGGGTTTCGGGCGGCAGGACGCGGCCTTCGGCGAGGATCATGCCGAGCAGTCCGCCCTCGATCAGTTCGTTGGTGAAATGGGTGCGCCGCGCGGCGCTCATGCGCTCGATGTAGTCAATTTCGACGGCACCGAGCACATGGATCCGGCGCGGGTGGATGAGGTTGAGGTGCCCGACCAATTCCGATGCGCCGCCGCTGGGGAAGGCGTCCTCGGGAATCGCCCGCGAGGCATGCGCCTCGCCGGAAATCCAGTGCAATCCCAGAGGTTCCCGGTTTTTTTCGAACAGGGCGCGGAGGGTGGCGGGCATGCCGGTTTTCTCGCTTGCGCCGCCCGCCCTTCGCGCCGATGCGCGACGGTGGGGCGGCCGGGGTGTGACTGCGGAACCGCGCTATTCGCCGCTTTCCGCGGCAGGCTGATGCTTGATCGGGTCATGCGGGTAGTTTTTCTTGAGCCGATCCTTGTGCTTGAGGATTTGCCGGTCAAGCTTGTCCATCAGGCCGTCGATCGCCGCATACAGGTCGCCGTCGACGGCTTCCGCGTGCAACGCGGTCCCGCTGACCCGCAGCGTGATTTCTGCCTTCTGGTGCAGCTTCTCCACCGACAACTGCACGTCCGCTTCGATTACCTGGTCGAAGTGCCGACGCACCTTGTCGAGCTTCTCTTCCACGTACCGACGCAGGGCCTCCGTGACTTCGATGTGATGGCCATGGATTGCGAATTTCATACGGTCCCCTTTCTGATCAGTCGGTAAAAAACGAACTCGCGTCCGTCGGAAGCATCCTATATCGTCCGGCGCAGGGCGGCGGTCGGGATTTGCGTCTGTTCTCGATATTTCGCAACAGTCCTGCGGGCCACGACCATTCCCTGCTCCGCAAGCAATTGCGCAAGCCGACCGTCGGAGAGCGGGTTGCGCTTGTCTTCGGCCTCGACGAGCTGGCGGATCAGCGCGCGAATGGCGGTGCTGGACGCCTCGCCGCCTGCTTCCGTCGCGACGTGGCTGCCGAAGAAGTAGCGTAGCTCATATACGCCGAACGGCGTTTCCATGTACTTGTTCGACGTGACCCGAGAAACCGTGGATTCGTGCAGGTCCAGGGTTTCTGCGATCTCCCGCAGCACCAGCGGCCGCATCGCGATTGCGCCGTAGGTGAAAAACCGGCTCTGGCGGTCGACGATGGCCTGCGCGACCCGCTCGATGGTCTGGAATCGTTGCCGCAGGTTGCGGATCAGCCAGCGCGCGTCCTGCAGGCGCGATCCCCAGTCCGCGCCAGCCGCGGTGCCCGCCGCCTCGCCGGGCGCGCCGCCGGCGCCGGCCCCGGCGATTGCCGTCAGCGGCGTCTTGAAGTTGGTTTCCGTCCGCAGGATCGCCGCGTACGCAGTGTTGATGCGCAACCGCGGCATGACGTCCGGGTTGAGCCGCGCCACCCACCGCCCGCCGGTGCGGCGCACGAAGATGTCCGCCACGACGTAATCGGAGGCCGTCGCGGCGAAGCCCACTCCAGGATAGGGATTGAGTCCACGGATGCATTGGTGCGCCGCGCGCAATAGGTCATCGTCATCGACGCCCAGTAGCCTGCGCAGCTTGGGAAAATCCCGATTCGCGAGCAGCGGCAGGTGGTTGCGAACGATCGCCCGCGCCAGTTCGAGGATCTGGCGCGTGTGGGTGCGTTCCGGATCACCACCCGATGCCCCGAGCGCCTGCAGGCGTGCATCGACCTGCAGGCGCATGCATTCGGACGCGTTGCGTGCCGCGACGCCCGGGGGGTCGAAGCTCTGTAGCAAGCGCAGGGCGGTGAGCAGCTCCTGCTCATCGATGGCATCCTGGGGGTCGGACATTGCCAGCATGTCGTCCAGCGAAACGCCGAGATAGCCGTTGTCGTCGACGGCATCGATGAGCGCCAGAATGAGCGCGCGGTCGCGATCGGTCGCGGCCGTCGCACCAAGCTGCATCCGCAGGTGGTCGCGTAGGGTTGGCGCCGCGGTGGCCCAGTCCTGCGGCCGTTCCCCGCTGTCGTCATCGGTTCCCCGCGCTGCGGCGTACGTCTCCGGCTGCCAGGACTCCGCCTCTCCCGCCGCGCCGTCCCGATCGCCATCGGCCGCCGGTTCGGCGCCCGGCCCGGGCTCGGTGTCGCCGCCGTCGCCTCCGGCGTCGGTCGCCGGCGGCGACGGCAGAATCGAGCCATCGGTACTCAGGCGAAGATGGCTCGAAAGCGGGTCGTCATCGCGCTCCAGCAAGGGATTTTCCTGCAGGGCCTGCTCGACTTCCTGGTTCAGTTCCAGCGTCGAGAGCTGGAGCAGGCGAATCGACTGCTGCAGCTGAGGGGTCAGCGTCAACTGCTGCGAGAGGCGAAGCTGAAGTCCCGGTTTCACCGCGTGCCTTGCCGCTACAGGCGGAATTGATCGCCGAGGTACACGCGCCGGACCGCCGGGTCGTCGACGATCTCTTCCGGTCGACCCTCCGCCAGCACCTGACCCTCGTTGATGATGTATGCGTGGTCACAGATGCCCAGCGTTTCCCGGACGTTGTGGTCGGTGACCAGGACGCCGATCCCGCGCTGCTTGAGAAAGCGCACGATGCGTTGGATCTCGATCACCGCGATCGGATCGACTCCCGCGAACGGCTCGTCGAGAAGGATGAAACGTGGGCGCGAGGCCAGGGCCCGCGCGATTTCGACGCGCCGCCGCTCACCGCCGGACAGACTCAACGCCGGGTTGGTGCGAAGATCTTCGATCTGCAGGTCGGCCAGCAGATCGCGCAACCGTTCCGTGATCTCCGTCGCGGACAGCGCGCCGCCGTTCTTGGTGACCTGCAATTCGAGAACGGCACGGATGTTCTCTTCCACCGTCAGCTTGCGGAACACCGATGCTTCCTGCGGCAGGTAGGACAGGCCCATGCGCGCCCGCCGATGGATGGGGAGGTGGGTGATCGGGTGGCCGTCCAGCGTGATGATTCCCGAATCGAGCGGAACGAGTCCCACGACCATGTAAAAACAGGTGGTCTTGCCGGCGCCGTTGGGCCCGAGCAATCCGACCACGCTGCCCGCCTCGACCCGCAGCGATACATCCTTGACGACTTGCCGTTTGCCGTACCGTTTGGCGAGGTTTCGCACCACGAGTTCGGCCGGCGCGGGTGCCGATTCTTCGCGGGCGGGCGGTCGCACCTCGTCGGCGGTGGCGGAACTACTGCGTCCGGCCGCTGTGGTGTTCATTTGCCGCCTTCCGCAGTCGTTCCCGCCGTGGCGGCGGACGCGCCCGCCGGGCGCAGCCCGACCGACTGGGACGTTCCGTCCGTCGCGGCGCCGCGCGGGGCGATCCGGATGTGGACCCGTCCGTCGCTGGAGCCGGATTTGCCGCTCGTCACATCGTAGGTGGCATCGCGTTCGTTGTAGACGATGCGGGCTCCCTGCAATTCGTCCTGCAGCACGCCGTTGTCGAACCGTTTGACGACCGCGTTGCCCGTCATGATCACCTTGTCGCTCTTGTCGTCGTATTCGATCCGCTCGGCAGCGCCATCGATCGTCGAAACCACCCCCGGTCGCACCGGATCCCGCCGCTCGTGGTACCGGGCGAGGTTACCGGGATCCGCGGTCGCGACGTAATGCTGATACCCTTCCGGATCCTGCCGATGCACCATGCGGTCGCCGGTCAGGCGCATCGTGCCCTTCACCAGCAGGACATGGCCGGTCAGCACCTCGACCTGGGTCAGGTCGTCGAGCGTGGAGTGGTCGGCGGTGACGTAGGCCTCCTTGTTGCGATCCGCCCGCTCCGCATGGGCGGGCGCCATCAGCGCCCATGTCCCGCAGGCAAGCGCGCACGCGGCGGCCCACGCCCGGGCCCGCTGGGGCCCGAATCCTGCGCTTGGGTTGCGATCGGCGCGCGTCACGGGCTTTCCCGCGGCGGGAACCGGCCGGCGACGTTGGAATGCAGGATCATCCGGTCCGTGATGTTGTCGTAGTCCATGCCGACCGCCTGCAGATGCGACGCTCCGCTGTCGATCGTGACGGGGTGATCCGTCTGCATCCGATCCTGGTCCGGGATCACCAGCATTTCCTCCGTTTCCATGCGCAAGGGGGGGCGTCTGGCGGTGCCGGCGCGGGTGGCGACGACGTGGCCGCGCATGTCCACGGTTTCGAAGTCGTTGACCGTGTGTGCCGTGTCCGACATCACCTGCAACTCCGGCCGATCGGGCCGGAGGCTCACGGCGCGGGGATGCAGAAGATCGGCATCGTCGGTCGCATCGTAGTGGGTGACCTTGTCGGCGAACAGGCGCAGGTTTGGTCGTCCTTGCGCATCGAACTCGGTGAGCACGACGTCGTCGGCATAGAAGTCGACCCGGCCGATCCGGCCGACGTTCCGCACCGAGCCCGCGCGCAGGTCGCCCGCATACCAGTAGCTCATCACGAGGACCGTGCCGAGAATGGCGACCGCGACCCAGCTTGCGATTCGTTCGCCCATCGCCCGCTCACACCCACTCCTGCAGCAGCGGC
>JAJYBQ010000044.1 GCA_021778935.1 Pseudomonadota bacterium
CGGTTTTGGGCATTGAGCGTGGTCAGGCGCGCTTCGTCGCGATGGATGCGCGCCTGTGCCAGGTCGAAGCCGGCGGCGCCGCCGGCCGCAAACCGTTGCGCGGTGGCCGTGACGAGCTGCTCCTCGACGGCGAGATTGCGCCGGGACTGGGCGAGGCTTTGCCGCGTGGCCCAGAGATCGATCAGCGCATTGCGGACGCCGGAGCGAACCTGCCACGACGCGGTTGCGAGGTCTTGCCGCGCTGCTGCCTCGAGGTGGCGTGCCTGCGCTGTCCGCGCCGCGCGCTTGCCGCCGGTCTCGATCACGAACTCGATCGACGGCCCGATGGTCCAGGGGGAGGGGGTGCGCACCGTCTGGTTGTACGAAAGGTCCTGAAAGACCAGCGTCGGATTCGGACGCTGCCGCGCAGTGCGGATCGCACCGCGCGCCTGCGCAAGACTCGACCGCGCGAGATCGAGGTTCGGGTGGTAGTACAGCGCTGCCAGCGTGAGCGTCGACAGGTCCCAGCGGGCCGGTGCCGCAGCGGGGGACGCCTTCGCGTCGGATTGCATTGCATGGACGAAGGCGAGCAGGCGGGGATCGCGCAGGGACCGCGCCGAGAGCCTGGCGGCGTTCTGCGCGGGATCGATGGGCGCCGGGTGGTAGCTGGCGCAGCCGGCAAGCGCGGCGCCGAGCATCGCGGGAAGGAAAAAGCGTCGCATCATTCCACGGGTTCCGGTTCGGTGTCCGGGCAACTATACCCCCGGCCGATGGTCGGGTCATGACCGCCGCATCCGCTCCGGTCAGGACTCCCGACGGGCCGCGGCCGGGGAGGAAAGCACGCGCCACAACAGGAACGTGCCGACCAGCAGGCTGGTTCCCGCGGCGACGGCGATCGGAAACCGAAAGTCCGGCCCCTCGATGACGAAGGGCAGCAGGCCGACCGCCACGGCGGGCGGGGCGTGGAGTCTGAGCAGGCGCAGCACGCCGATGCCGCAGAGGGTCGCGCCGGCGGCCGCGAGCGGTCCGGCGCCGAAATGCTCGACGATGGCCAGCCCGATTGCCGCCGTCGATGCGCAGGCGACCGGCAACGCCAGCGGGCGGTTGGCCCAGGGGCAGACCCGGGTGTGCGCGAACATCTCGAAGCCGATCACCGCGAGCGGTGGATAGAGCAGGAAATGCCAGTCCAGCAATTCGGAAACGGTCGCGCCGACGGTCAGGAAAACCAGGTAGAAGGCGACCCAGGACCAATCCCGGGGCGGCCGCTCCAGGATGTCGTCGAGCGTGTTGGCGGCCGATTCGGGCGCCGGCGCCGGCGAAAACCAGCGCAGGCGCGCGAAGGCGATCGCCGCGAGCAGTCCGGTGCCGAGCAGGATCGCCGGGGGATACCACCAGCTCTTTTCCCCGAGGGCCAGCGGCAGCAGGCCCGCCGAGATCGCCGGCGCGATCGGCGAGCGCAGCGCGCGGATCACCAGGATGGCTATCCCCACGATCAACAGTACGGCAACCGGGCCGTATGCCCAGTGGCGCGCGACGTAGGTGCCGACCGCCGCGGTGAGCAGCGGCGTGATGACGAGCAGCAGCGGTGCGCGCGCCCAGGTGCCGCGCGGACGCGTGAGGATGTCGTGCGCGAGTGCGCCGAGTTCCGGGAACAGAAAGTAGGGAAAGGCCGTGATCTGGGCAAGCCAGGCGATCCCGCCCAGATAGCCGGCCGCGGCTCCTTCCCAGAGCGCGCGGCGGGAGGTCGTCGTCATCGTTTCCGGTGGTTTGGATCAGTGCCGTTTGACAGGACCCGAACCATAGCAGGCATTTGGCGCCATGCCGCGACCGTTCGCGTTCCGACACCGCGCATATCGGGCGCGCGGCGCGGGATCAGTACTCGGCGTGCAGGCGCAAGCCGAAAATGGATACCGGTCCGCGATCACGGTTATAGGCCGGATTGACCACCAGCTGGTAATCGCCCGTCACGGTGATGTGCTCCCATGCCTGGTAGGCGTAATAGGTCTCGGCGATCCGTTCCGTGCCGTAGTTCAGCCTGCCGTCGCCGATGACGATGCCCGTCCCGCCGGCAGCGAAGTATTGCTGCGCGGCATGCGACAGGCCGTTGACCACGAGCGCGAATCCCGCGGTGTCGTTGGCCCGGTGCCAGCGGGTTCCCTGCAACGACAGCCCGGTTGCGAGCGACTTGTCGATTTCCGTGAAGTCGTACGCCTCCTGCTGGCCGTTGCTCACGCTCAGGCGCAGGAAGGCTCCGAGATCGGAGGTGATCTCCTGTTCGGCGTTGACGGCGCCGCCGGGCTTCGAGGCGAAGCGGCGTACGGTCGCGGTGCTGGGCGTGGCCCCGATCAACTCGGCGTATGCGAGCGCGGCGTCGTAGGCGCCGAAGCGTCCCCGGTTGTCATAGACCAGGAACCGGATCTTGCCCGGGTGCCCGGCGATCTGATGCCGCTCCTCGAGTTCGGAGACCCACTCGAATTGATGGAACGTGGTGTCGATCTTGGTCCCGTTGGGTTGGCTCGACAGCGCGAAAAATCCGCCGCGCAAGGTCCAACGGCCCTGATTCCACTCGACCGCACCGCCGTCGGTGTATCCCCAGGCATTGGCCGCGTAGTCGAAGGCGCCGCTGTCGATGATCGACCAGTTCAGAAAGTCGTTGCGCGGGTCATGTGCATAACGATTGTTGTCGAAAATGTCGACGACCGACAATTTGCCGATGGTGATCGTCACATTGTCATCAGCCTGGGTTCCGGCAAGCTGGTTCAGGTCATCCGACACCGCGCTGGTGGTTCCATGGGAGCCGATGGCGATCACCTGCCGCAGGAACAGGCGCTGCAACTGGTAGTACGGGTTGCTCGCCCCGACCTTGTAGGCCTCGCCGCTGGGGAAGCCGGCGACGCCCACCGTATTGCTCAAGCCGAATCCCTGGTCGATCTCCGGGTTGGCGTACACCGCGGCGCCTTGCCAGAGGCGCAGGCCGGCGTAGAGCGTGATGTCGTTCGTCGCCTTGGCGCTGCCGCCCGGGGTGAGGCTGTTGACCCCCTGGTACGGCGAGGCGAAGCGAGGGTGGAACTGGGTGACGTCGGTGAACTGCCCGTGCAGGTTCCAGTCCTGCTGGGCGGCGGTGCCCGGCGTTCCCGGTGCGGCGGGCGCGCCTGCCGGGGTCGACCCGTTCGATGGTGGCGCGTTCGGGACGGACGGCACGTCCGTCGTGCTCGGCACGGTTGCCGTGCCGCCGTCGGCGAGGGCGGTCAAGGGCAGGAACAGGGCAGCAAGCGCCCAGCGCCGGAGGCGCGGAATGGTCGACATGGCGATATGGCAAAGCGAATGGCAATGGATTTTTTTGGATGGCGTCGGCGCGGATCCGTCCCGCAGGATGGACCGGGGGCGGCGTCCGCGTGCGGGTGGGGCCTCGTGCGCTCCGGGCCGAACCCGCTCCGGGGAGGAGGCGGCTCAGGCCGCTCCCGCCGCCATCCGTACGATCTTGACCAGCAGCATTCCCGCCGCGATCACCAGATATCCCCGCAGCACGCCCATCCATACGCGATTGAGCAGCGTGAGTCGCAGCGGCGGCAACGTGGCGAGCGGCGGCATGCGCCACTGGTCGCGCACAACCGGGTCGCCGGCGGCCTCTTCGGTGGATGCGGCGGGAACCGCCTGGTTTGCTTTGCGTTCTTCGATCCATCGCACGATTCCGGTCACCGCGATTGCGAAAACCGTCCCCCCCTCCAGGATGAGGACGATTTGTTTCCCGGTGATGTCCGGAAACAGCACCGCGGCGGTGAGGATCACGGAGAGCATCACCAGCACGGCAATGATGGCGGCGGTGAACGCGTTGGTGCGCCGGCCGTTCGTCCAGGGTCCGAGGACGGCCTTGTCGTTGCACAGCAGCAGCAGGAATACCGTCGCGCTCGGCAGCAGCACCCCCGCCAGCGTCTGCACGAGGTTGGTGAGCAGGCCGAGGGGCGTCCCGGGCGTGAGGACCAGCGCCGCGGCGACGACGATCAGTCCGCAGTAGAACGCATAGAAGCCCGGGGCGTCGGTCGGCTTGCGGTGCAGCGAGTGGCGCACCGAGAAGACGTCGCCCAGCGCATAGGCGGTGGCGAGCGACACCGATGCCGCTCCGACGATGCAGGCGTCGATGAGGGCCAGCGAAAAGAGTACCGCCGGCGTCCGGCCGAAGTACTTCTGCATGCCGGCGGCGACGGCGCCGGCATCGGCGAAGTTGCCGAACTCGGGCTTGCCCGCGAAGGTTGCGGCGGAAAATCCGATCATCGCGACCGCTCCCACGACCACCAGGACGATGCCCAGCCACAGGTCGATGCGCTCGTACTTCATGAAGCGCGGCGTGATGCGCTTGTCGATGACGTAGCTTTGCTGGAAGAAAAGCTGCCAGGGCGCGACGGTGGTGCCGACGATGGCGATCACCAGCAGCATCACATCGCCCAGCTTGCCGCCGGCGGGGAAGTGCGGCACCAGCAGGTCATGGGTGGTCTGGCCCAGCGGCGGCGGGATCATCAGGAACACCGGAACGAGCAACAGGCTGCCGAACACCAGGAACAGCGCAAATCGCTCGAAGCGCCGGAAGTTTCCGGTACTCGCCGCCGCCATCACGATGAGCGCGGCGATCGACACCCCCCAGAACTTCGAAATGCCGAGGTATCCCAGGGCCAGGCTGATGCCGATGAACTCGGTGACGATGGTCAGCGCATTGAGCAGGAAGAGGTCGATCACGCTGAACGCGCCCCAGAACTTCCCGAACCGTTCGAAGATCAGCCGGGCGTGGCCGACGCCGGTGACCGCGCCCAGGCGCAGCACCATCTCCTGGTTGACGTACAGCACCGGCACGAGCAGCAGCAGGGTCCAGAGCAGCGCGGTGCCGTAGTTCTGGCCCGCCTGCGTGTAGGTGCTGAAGGCGCCGGCGTCGTTGTCGCCCACCATCACGATGAGCCCCGGGCCGAGGATCGCCAGCAAGGTGCGGATGCGGTGCTTCAGGCTGGTGCGCGGGCCGGTGTCGTGCTGCGCGATGCTGCCGAAGGCGCCGTGGATGTCGCCGACGTGTGCGCTGTCGAGCACGGCATCGACCGTCGGCGTGCCGACGGTCGATGCCGTGCCGGAATCGATCATGGCGGGGTTCTGTACCGTCATGGCCGTTCCGTTCAGTCGTGGTGAAAGCCGGCGAGCAAGCCGTAGGCGCCGGGGCTGGAATGCCATGTTGCGCCGCCACGAACGTGGGTTGCGGACAGCCGGGCGAGCCGATTGCCCAGCCAGGTCCCGGAAACCCAGTTTGCTACCGCGGTCGAAATGCCGGCGAACGCCGCCGTACGAATGATTTTGCGCGTCATGGTGCGCACCTCCCAAGCAGGCACCCGCAACCGACGGCAGGTCGGCGACAGGCCAAAACGACGATGAGGAGGGTGCTCAGCGCAAGGCCGAACCGGGGGCGCATGCGCGCACCGGGCTGGTCAGAACTACGCTGGATGACAGACTTGCTTTGGGCACCGTCCCGCGATTCGCGGGACGGCGGAGGAGAAATGGACTCTTGCCGCGGATCCCGCTGTTACTTCCAAGATCGACTAGAGCAGTTGTCCATGGGGTAACTCCCCGTTGTTGCGATGCGGCGAATTTTCCGCCGACGGCGCTACGCTGTCAACGGATTTTCTGGAGAAAGTTACAAATAAACAGGCATCAAGCCCCTGTTCCTCCTGTGGTGGTCGAATATACGGCCGCGAAACCGCCGCCGGGGGTGCGGAAGTTGGTGGTCTGGCCTTGGTAGACACGCGCCGCCACCCATTGCACCGTGCCGTGGTAGGCATACGCGCGCAGATCGAACTTCAGCGCCGCTTCGCCTTCGGCGACCACCCGCTCGGCCGGGGCGGCGAAGCGTTGGGCGATGTACCGGCCGGCGCGAATCTCCTCCCAGACCCGCCGCGTCAGCTTGTCGCCGCGGTAGGCGGCCCGGGCGCCGTAGCCGGTGGCCGGTTTGAAGAACCAGTGCCGCCGCTCCGTCCACAAGCGTTCGGCATTGTCGGCGCCGACCGGCTCGGTGCGCGGGACGTGCGCCGCCAGGAGGCGGCACAGCGCAGGGGGAACGCCGAATTCGCCCAGGCGGAGCGGGTCGCTCAACCACACGAGCCGCCGCTTGTCGGCGTGGAGCGCGTAGTTCCGCGGGTTGGGCGTGACCGCGGCGCAGGCCGTCTCGAACGCCGTCCGCACTGCCGCGTTGCGCGGGTCGTCGAGGTAGAAATCGGTCAAGCGGTTGTAGACGAGATCGACCGGAAAATCCGCGCCGCCATCCTCGCCCTGCGCCGGGATCCAGAGGCGACCGTCGCGCACGGCGAGGGCCGCCGGATCGGCGATCCGGGCCCGGATGCCGTGGCGCTCGAACAGCCGCTGGAACAGCAGGAACTCCGGATAGAGATACTGCGCTTGCGGATCCTCGTCGACGATCGCCACCGAGCGCAGTGGCCGGTTGCCGCCGGCGAGGCGCCACTCGTCGTGGAACATCGCGACGATGGCGCGCTCGAAGGCGTCGACACTCGCCGCGGTCGGTACCAGTCCCGCCATCGCCGGACAGCAGGCGCGCTGCGCGCGTGCGAGGACGGCGTTGAGCATCGCGCCGCCGGCATTGGTGTTGATCTCGATGAGCTGCGGCACGCCGTCGTCGAGGTGGAAATCGAAACCGAGGAATACGCCCTGGGGGCCCGGATGGTCGCCGCCGCCGGTCTGGCGGGCCAGATCCGGCGATTCGCGCAGGGCGGCGTCGCGGTAGCCGGGCAGTGCGACGACGGCCTCCACGGCAGCCACGATCTCGCGGATGCGCGCCAGCTGGGTCGGAGCAACGAACACCGGTTGCGGCGCAAAGACGTGCGGGCAGCGGGTCCGCACCCAGTCGGCCCGCCGCTCCTGCCCCGGGTCGGCGCCGCTGCGATCGCGTTGCCCGCCGAGTTCGCCCAGTTCCCGGTCGATTTCCCGCGCCAGGGCGTCGGCGTCGAGGCTTTCGCAGAAGCACTCGCGATTGAGGGCTTCGGTGGCAGGGGCGGAACAGGCGGGGAGCATATACTTCGTGCGAAGACTAGCAGATCGTTTCCTCATCGACCTTCGCAAGCTCCCCTCCTTTGAATTCACCGCCACTGGAAACACCGGACCCGGGTTCGGACGAGCGTTTCATGCGTCTCGCGCTCGAACAGGCCCGCATCGCCCGTGCCGAGGGGGAAGTGCCGGTGGGCGCGGTGGTGGTGCGCGACGGCGTCGTCGTCGCCTCCGGCTTCAACCGGCCGATCGGCGGCGCCGATCCGACCGCGCATGCGGAAATCCGCGCCTTGCGCGCGGCGGGCGCGGCCCTGGGAAACTACCGCCTGAACCACTGCGCCCTGTATGTCACGCTGGAACCCTGCGCGATGTGTTCGGGCGCGATCCAGCATGCGCGCATCGCCCGCGTGGTGTTCGGCGCCGCCGACCCCAAGACGGGCGCCTGCGGAAGCGTGGTCGACCTGTTCGCCGAGCCGCGGCTCAACCACCACGCGCAGGTGCACGGCGGGGTGCTCGGCGACGAGTGCGGCGCACTGCTGTCGGATTTTTTCCGCGAACGGCGGGGAAGGAAGGATGCATGACGCGCCAGCGAAGTGTCGGCTTTTTCGCGCCGTCGGGATACGTCACTGCGCCGGACATCATCGACCGCGCGGCGGCGTTCTTCGCGCAGCGGAACTGGGAGGTCCGCAGGACGGAGAGCGTGGGCTCGCGCGACGGGCGATTCGCGGGACCGGATGCGCTGCGGCGGGCCGACCTGCTGCGGGTCGCCAACGATGAGACGCTGGATGTCGCGCTCTGCGTTCGCGGCGGCTACGGCATGACCCGTCTCCTCGAAGGGATCGATTTCGCGGCGATTGCCGAACGCGCCGCCCGCGGCGCGGCGCCGCTGTTCGTCGGGTACAGCGATTTCACGGCATTCCATCTCGCCTACCTCGCGCGGGCCGGCGGAATCGGCTTTCAAGGCCCGGGGGCGGCGGATTTCGCCCGCGCCGGGGCAGGGGATGCGGACGCGCAGTTCACGGTCGAACGCTTCTTCGCCACCGTCACCCAGGCCCGCACGGAGCTCGCGTTCCCGACCCCGGCTGCCGACCTCGACGTGCGCGGGCGTCTCTGGGGCGGGAATCTCACCATGGTGTGCAACCTCCTCGGCACGCCGTATTTTCCGTCCGTGCGCGGCGGCATCCTGTTCCTGGAGGATGTGAACGAGGCCGCCTACCGGATCGAGCGCATGCTGCTGCAACTGCATCATGCCGGGGTCCTGCGACGCCAGAAGGCGATCCTCCTCGGCGACTTTTCCCCGCTTCCGGTGATGCCCAACGACAACGGCTATGACCTCGACGGTGCGGTCGCCGCACTGCGCGCCCGCTGTGCGACGCCCATCGTCCGCGGACTGCCGTTCGGGCACGGCGCCCGGCGGGCGACGCTCCCCGTGGGCGGGCGGGCGCGCTGCGTCGTGCGCTCCGGCGTCGCGCACCTGGAATGCTCGCACTACCCGCATCGGCCATGACCAGCGGCCCGATCACCCGGCTCGGACTGGCCGACGAGTCCCACGAACACCGGCACGGGCGGATCCGACACGGGATCGCCGGGGCGGTGTTCCAGCAGGCGCCGCAGGCGGCGCTGGTGGGCGTGCTGGGGGGCGCGGCGGTGGTCGCCGTGTCCTGGGGAACCGGATACCGGGTCGCGGTGCTCGGATGGCTTGCCGCCGTGCTGCTCGAAACCGCCATGCGCCTGCGCGTGGCGGGCGACTATGCGGTCCGGGGGCCGGCCGAGGCGGCGGGAGCGGAGCCGGGCATCGCGGCGACCGCATGGATCCGGCGCTGGCTCGCGAGCGCCGTGACCGCGGGCGCGTTATGGGGGGTGGCGGGCGCGTGTTTCTTTCCGTCGTCGCCCGTGCTCCAACTCGTGCTGGTGGCCGCGATCCTGGGGGTCGTGTTCGGTTCCCTGTCGCAGCTTTCTTCCTACGCGCCGGTGCTGCTGGCGTATCTGCCGCTCGCGCTCCTGCCGCTGGCGGCACGGCTGTGGGTGGAGCACGCGCCGGTGTATTCGGCGGCGGCGGCCATCGTCGCGGCGATTCTCGGCGCCACGCTCTACATGGGCCGCAACTATGGGCGCACGGTTGCCGAATCGGTGAAGGCGGGCATCGACAACGAGATCCTGCTCAACCAGCTGATTTCGGAAAAGCGCATCGCCGAGGACGCGCGGCGTGCGGCCGAGGCGGCGACGCGCTCCAAGACGCGGTTTTTTGCGGCGGCGAGCCATGACCTCCGCCAGCCTTTGCAGGCCATCGGCATCTATTGCTCCTTGCTGCGCAAGCGCGCGCAGGGGCCGATCGTGCCGCTGGTGCGCAACCTTTCCGCCGGGGTCGAAACGCTGTCCAATCTGGTGGGGGAACTGCTCGAGGTGTCGCGCCTCGATGCGGGGGCGATCCAGCCGCGCATCGAATCGGTTTCGCTGGCCGAGGTCTTCACCGGGTTGCAGCGGGAATTCCTGCCGCTGGCGGAAGCCCGGCGGCTCGAGTTCCGCGTCCGGGAGACCAATCTTTGCGTGACCAGCGACGGTCTGCTGCTGTCGCGCGTCCTGCGCAACCTGCTGGCCAATGCGATCCGCTACACCGCCCATGGCGGCGTCCTGCTGGCGGCGCGGCGCCGCACCGGCGACATCGTCGATCTCGAGATCTGGGATACCGGGCCGGGTATCCACAAACAGGACCTGGACCGGATCTTCGACGAGTTCTATCGCGGCGAGAGCGGCAAGGGGGCCGCGGACGGAACCGCCGGCGGATTCGGCCTCGGGCTTTCGATCGTGCGCCGCATCTGCGGCGTGCTCGGGCACGCGGTGACGGTGCGCACGCGCCCCGGCTTCGGCACGATGTTCCGGGTGCAGGCGCCGTTTTCGGCGCTGCTGTCGCCGCCGCGCAGCGGCCCGGAGCAGTTGCCCGAGAGTTCCATCCAGCCCATCCCCGGGGTCTGCGTTCTGCTCTTCGAAGACAACGAGGGCATTCTCAACAGCCTGGCGCGCCTATTGCGGTCGTGGGGGGCCGACGTCATTTCCGCGACGGCCTTCACCGGCGCCGTGGTCAAGCGCCTGGGGCGGGATTGCCGCGTCGATCTGATCATCGCCGATCAGAACCTGGGCGGACCGGTCGATGGCGCGGAGGCGGCGTTCCGGGTGCGGGAGCTGGTGGGCGTGCCGCTGCCGGTGATCCTGCTGACGGCGATGAGTCCCATGGACGTACTCGCCGAATTCCATTATCAGATGCGGCGGCGGCTGGAAAGCAACCCGCAGGCGGCCGCCGCGATCGCGCGCAGCCGGGTGGAGGAGCCGATCGTGCTCACCAAGCCGGCAAACGCCGCCTTGCTCAACGCGCGCATCCTTGCCGCCCTCGGGATCCGGCCGATGGATCCGGAGGCGCTGGCGCGGGCGCAGGACGTGGTCGAAGGGTGGGAGGAGCGGATCCTCTGAACCCGGCCGGCCGGCGCAGGGCCGGTTCGATCGAACCCGGCAAATGCCGCGCCGGGCCCCGCCGGCACCGGTACAATTTCCGGTTTTCCGCCCCGTATCCGGAAGGCGTTCCGCGCTGACATGATCTCGATTTCCCTCCCCGACGGTTCCATCCGTCGCTTCGACGGGGTACCCACCGTCGCCGAAGTCGCCGCGGCAATCGGTCCCGGCCTCGCCAAGGCGGCGCTGGCCGGCAAGGTCGACGGCCGCCTGGTCGACACCTCCCACCGCATCGAGCGCGATGCCTCGCTGGCGATCATCACCGACCGCGATCCGGAGGGGCTGGAGGTCCTGCGCCATTCCACCGCGCACCTGCTGGCGTACGCGGTCAAGGACCTCTTTCCCGACGCCCAGATCACGATCGGACCGGTGATCGAAAACGGGTTCTACTACGACATCGCCTACAAGCGTCCCTTCACCCCCGAGGACCTCGGCGCACTGGAGCGCCGGATGGCGGAACTGGCGGCCCGCGACGAACCGGTGCGCCGCGAGGTGTGGGATCGGCAGCAGGCGATCGAGTTCTTCCGCGACAAGGGCGAACGCTACAAGGCCGAGATCATCGAAGGGATTCCGGCGGGTGAGCCGATCTCGGTCTATTGGGACGGCGAGGGCTTCGTCGACCTTTGCGTGGGACCGCACGTGCCCTCCACCGGGCGGCTGCGCGTCTTCAAGCTCACGAAGGTCGCGGGCGCGTATTGGCGCGGCGACAGCCGCAACGAGATGCTGCAGCGGATCTACGGCACCGCCTGGGCGAAGAAGGACGAGCAGGACGCCTATCTGCGCATGATCGAGGAGGCGGAAAAGCGCGACCACCGCCGTCTCGGCCGCGAACTCGATCTGTTCCATCAGCAGGACGAAGCGCCCGGGCTGATCTTCTGGCATCCCAAGGGCTGGGCGGTGTGGCAGCAGGTGGAGCAGTACATGCGCCGGGTCTACCAGGACAACGGCTACCAGGAGGTCAAGGCGCCGCAGATCCTCGATCGCAGCCTGTGGGAGAAGACCGGCCACTGGGACAACTTCCGCGACAACATGTTCACCACGGAGTCCGAGAACCGGCACTACGCGATCAAGCCGATGAACTGTCCGGGCCACATCCAGATCTACAAGTCGGATCTGCGTTCGTACCGCGACCTGCCGCTGCGCTATGGCGAATTCGGCCAATGCCATCGCAACGAACCCTCCGGGGCGCTGCACGGCATCATGCGGGTGCGCGGCTTCACCCAGGACGACGGGCACATCTTCTGCACCGAAGAGCAGATCCTCGATGAGTGCGTCGCCTATACCGCGCTGCTGCAGAACGTCTACCGCGACTTCGGCTTCACCGACATCGCCTACAAGATCGCCACCCGGCCGGCCTCCCGCATCGGCTCCGACGAGTCGTGGGATCGGGCGGAAGCGGCGTTGCAGGAATCCTTGCGCCGCTCCGGCTGCGCGTTCGTCGTGGCGCCGGGGGAGGGTGCGTTCTACGGCCCGAAGATCGAGTACCACCTCAAGGATTCGATCGGCCGTTCCTGGCAGTGCGGAACGATCCAGGTCGATTTCGCGATGCCGGGGCGCCTGGGCGCGGAATACGTCGCCGAGGACAACACCCGCAAGGTTCCGGTGATGCTCCACCGCGCCATCGTGGGCTCCCTGGAGCGGTTCATCGGCATCCTGATCGAGCATTACGCCGGCGCGCTGCCGCCGTGGCTGGCGCCACAGCAGTTCGCCGTCGCCAGTATTTCGGAATCTTTCGGGGAATACGCCCGGTCCGTTTGCGCCGACTTGAAAAAACAAGGCCTTAGGGGATTCGCGGATTTGCGCAACGAGAAGATCGCTTATAAAATCCGCAGTCTTGCCTTGCAAAAGATTCCCTACGTTCTGGTCGTGGGGGAGAAAGAAGCGCAGGCAGGACTGGTTGCCGTGCGCGCGCGTGGCGGAGTCGATCTGGGGGCGATGCCTCTGGCGGCATTCGCGGAGCGCCTCGGTTCGGACGTTGCGCAGCGGCGCAACGTGCCTGCCGGCACGGCATAAATTTTTCGGAGGAATACCATCGCTCAGGAACGTTCGCATCGCATCAACGGCGAAATCACGGCCCTCGAAGTCCG
>JAJYBQ010000303.1 GCA_021778935.1 Pseudomonadota bacterium
GGGATCGGCCTCGGCTTTCCGTTCTGGGGACAACGCAAGGGCGTTCACGTCCAGTGGTTCAATTGGGGATTCGTCATGGCGATCGGCTACGTCGCGCTCGCCGCCACGTTCGTGTATTTCATGACGAACCTCGCAGGTCCGCAACGGGCGGAACGAGACGATGCGGATGACGACCAGGGCGGAACGCATGGCAATCCACAGCCGTAACCGGGACGGCGGACGACTCCGCCGAAGCGCGCGCGCGGCGCTCCTGGGCGCGGCGATCCCGTTGCTGCTGACGGCCTGCGGCTCCGATGAGGCGCAGACTGCCGTCAAGCCCTACGGGCGGTACTCGGTGGCGATTGCGACCCACCCGTCGCCGATCGAGGCCGGCGTCGACGAGGTGGTCGTCATCATCACGGGCACCAAGCACCACCGCCCTTTGTGGGATGCGCTGGTGCGCCTGCGGGCACTGCCGAACGCCAATTGGGTGCAGGCGATCGAAGACGGCCATACCGGGGTGTACCGGCGCGCCGTCGACTTCGGCGCTCCCAGGCCGAGCGGCCCGCTGCATGTCGAAATCGAAGAAAACGGCAAGGCGACCGAAATCGATTTCCCGCTTTCCCTGATCGACAAGAACGCCCCCGAGAGCTGAGCAACCTTCCGCCGAGGTCGCCGGGGTCGCTGTCGGGCCCGCGGAGATCGTCCCGGAGATCGTCCCGCATATGGAACGCGAATCGATGGAATACGACGTCGTGATCGTCGGCGGCGGCCCTGCAGGCCTTGCCGCGGCGATCCGGCTCAAACAACGCGCTCGGGATTCGGGCCGCGACTGCTCGGTCTGCGTGCTGGAAAAGGGTGCCGAACTCGGCGCGCATACGCTGTCGGGCGCGGTGATCGACCCGCGCGCCTTCGACGAACTGCTGCCGGGCTGGCGCACGCGGGAAGACGCGCCGATCCGTCTGGCGGTGCGCGAAGACCGTTTTCTGTTCCTGACCGAAGCCGGCGCTCTACAGGCGCCGTCGGCACTGCTGCCGCGCTGCTTCCAGAACGAGGGTAATTACATCGTCAGCCTGGGCAATGTCGTGCGCTGGCTCGGCCAGCAGGCCGAAGCGCTGGGCGTGGATATCTTTCCGGGGTTCGCAGCGGCGGAAATTCTCCAGGAGACGGACGCGCACGGTGCGGCGCGCGTCATCGGCGTGGCAACCGGCAGCCAGGGCATCGGACGCGACGGGCAGCCGACGGCGAACTTTCAGCCCGGCATGGAACTGCGCGGCCGCTATACGCTGTTTGCCGAGGGATCGCGCGGCCACCTCGGCCGCCGGCTGATCGACCGCTTCGACCTCATGCAGGGACGCGATCCGCAGACCTACGCCCTCGGCATCAAGGAACTGTGGGACATCGATCCCGCGCGCCACGAGCCCGGCCTGGTGATGCATACCGCCGGTTGGCCGCTCGATCCCCAAACCTACGGCGGCTCCTTCCTCTATCACGGCGAAAACCATCAGGTGAGCATCGGCCTCGTCGTCGGCCTCGGCTATCGCAACCCCTACCTCTCGCCGTTCGAGGAGTTCCAGCGGCTCAAGGCCCATCCGGTCATCCGCGCGATGCTCGACGGCGGCAAGCGGGTCGCATACGGCGCGCGCACGATCACCGCGGGAGGCCTGCAATCGCTGCCGAAGCTGAGTTTCCCAGGGGGGGCGCTGATCGGCTGCGAGGCGGGTTTCCTCAATGCGGCGCGGATCAAGGGCACGCACGGGGCGGTGGTCTCCGGCATGCTGGCGGCCGATGCGGCGTTCGATGCCGTCGTCGCGGGTCGCGGCGGCGACGAACTGGCGGCCTATCCGCAGGCCTTCGCGCACAGCTGGCTGCGCGACGACCTCTACGCCACGCGCAACTTCAAACCCTGGATGGACAAGGGGCTGCTGGTCGGCTCGGTCATGTTCGGCGTCGACCAACTGGTGTTCGGCGGCCGCGCGCCCTGGACGCTGCACCGGTCCGAGCCGGATCACGCAAAGCTGCTGCCGGCGGCGCAATGTGCGCCGATCGCGTATCCCAAGCCGGACGGCAAACTGCGCTTCGACCGGTTGTCTTCGGTCTACCTGTCCAACACCAATCACGAGGAAAACCAGCCGGTCCACCTCACGCTGCGCGACCCCGAAGTCCCGGTCGCCGTCAACCTCGCGCGCTATGCCGGACCGGAGGCACGCTACTGTCCGGCCGGGGTGTACGAATTCGTGAAGACTCCGGAGGGCAGGGACGCATTGCAGATCAACGCGCAGAACTGCGTCCACTGCAAGACCTGCGACATCAAGGACCCGACCCAGAACATCGTCTGGGTGGTGCCCGAAGGAGGCGGCGGGCCGCGGTATCCCAATATGTGAGGATGGGAACGGCGCGACCGGGTTTTCCAGAGCTCTCCGCCCGGGGAAAACCGGGAGAAATTCGGTGGTTGCCTACTCCGACAGCACCGGCTCGCCGCGCTCCGGCTGCGACGCATCGCCGCTGTCGGACGACGGCGGGAACTGGAGCACCACCGTGTCCTGATCGTCGACATCGACATCGACCTTGCCGCCGTTGACCAACCGGCCGAACAGCAGCTCGTCGGCAAGCGCCTTGCGGATGGCGTCCTGGAT
>JAJYBQ010000304.1 GCA_021778935.1 Pseudomonadota bacterium
GGCCTGCCGCATCCCCTTCGTCTCCAGCCCGAAGGCGCGCCGCGTCGAAGTGCGCTTCCCGGATCCGACCGCCAATCCGTACCTGGCGTTCGCGGCGCTGTTGATGGCCGGCCTGGACGGCGTGCAGAACAAGATCCACCCCGGCGATCCGATGGACAAGAACCTCTACGACCTGGAGCCGGAAGAGGCCGCCAAGGTGCCGACCGTCGCCCACAGCCTGGATCAGGCCATGGAGGCGCTCGATAAGGACCGGGAGTTCCTGACCCGTGGCGGCGTGTTCAGCAACGACATGATCGATGCGTACATTGCGCTCAAGCAGGAAGAGGTCACCCGCTTCCGCATGACCACGCATCCCGTCGAGTTCGACATGTACTACAGCGCGTAACGGCGGTGCACATGGCTCCCGCATTCCTGGCCCGCTCCATCGAAGGGGCGGATCCGGGGGCGTGGGGAGCTGTGAGCACGGCGGAAAACGAAAAGGGCGGCCTGATGGCCGCCCTTTTTTCGGGGGTTCCCGCCCGGGCGCAACGCGGTAGACTTTCTGCGTTTCGTACCCCCTCCCTGAACCATGCGCAGCGTCGCGATCGTTGTTACCGTTCTTGCCGCCTTGGCGGCGGGCCGTGTCGCGGCGGCGCCGCTCGACAGCGTGTACGAGTGCACCGACGCGGACGGGAACCGGAGCTATCAGAATGTTCCGGATTCCTCGTCCTGCCGCCGCCTGGACGGGCTGGTGGCCAGCGTTCCCACGCCGGAGCGATCCAGTGCGCATCGGGCGCATCGGCGGCGGCCCTATGTGATGGAGACGAATTTTCCGCGGATCAGTCCCGCGACGCAGCGGGCGCGCGACCTTGGCCGCCATCGCCTGCTGGAGGACGAACTGCACGCCGAAGAGGGCCGACTCGCGCGCTTGCAGGCCGAGTACGGTCGGATGCAGTCGCCGGCGGGCGTGGGCGGAGCACCGGGCGGATCGGACGGCCGGGCACAAAAGATATCCGACGACATCGAACGCGCGCGCGAGAACATCGCATCGTTGCACCAGGAATTGCTGGCAGGGAACCGGTACTGAGCGGGACGGCGTTTTTCCCTCTGCGTTCACCGCGGGCGCGACGGTGGAGGTTGGTTGCAGGGTCCCCGGTGCGCGGACGCGATGGCGGCGGCAGGGCGCCGGAACGCGGCTGGGTCATGTGATGGCCGCGGAACTCGATCTCCTGTCCGTCGCGGTCCTGGTGGTCGACCGCGCCGGCGTCGTCCGGCGGGCCAACGCCGCGGCGGAAACGGTCTTCGATCTCTCCCTTCGGCTGCTCGAAGGCCATGCGGCCCGGTCGCTGTTCGTGCAGTCGGTTCAGATCGATGCATTGCTCGCGGGCATCCCCGCCGACGGCGAGTTTCCGCGGCGGCGCTTGCTGATGGCGGTACGCCGCTCGTTGCGCGAGCCGCTGCCGGTGGTGGTGGTCGCCAGTCCTGCCGCGGAGAAGAGTGCGGCCCTGGTGCTCGAAGTCTTCGACCCCGGCGTGGTCGGCAGGGTGGTCCGGGAGGATCGGCGTACCGATGTCAGCGAAACCAATCGGCGCTTGCTGCGCAACCTGGCGCATGAAATCCGCAACCCGCTGGGCGGAATCCGGGGTGCGGCGCAATTGCTCGAATCGGAACTGTCCGGGTCCGAGCAGCGTGAATACACCCGCGTGATCATTTCCGAGGCCGACCGGCTGCAATCGCTGCTCGATCGAGTGCTGGCGCCCAGTCGCGGCCCGCGCGTCGTCGAGACGATCAACATTCACGAGGTCTGCGAGCGCGTGCGGTCCGTGATTCTGGCCGAGCACCCGGTGGGGCTGACGGTCGTGCGGGATTACGACGCATCGATTCCCGAAATCCAGGCCGATCGGGAGCAGTTGATCCAGGTTCTGCTCAACGTCGTGCGCAATGCCGCGCAGGCGCTGACGGCGCGCGTTGCGCGGGGGGACGCGCGGATCGTGCTATGGACCCGGATCGCGCGGCAGGTGACGTTCGCGCGGTTTCACTGTCCGCTGGCATTGGATTTGCGTGTCAACGACAACGGCCCGGGCATTTCCGAGGAAATTCGCGAGCGGGTGTTCGATCCCCTCGTTTCCGGCCGTGAGGGCGGCAGCGGCCTGGGGTTGGCGCTGGCGCAGGGGTATATCGAAGACAACGGCGGCATGATCGATTTCGAGACCGAACCGGGGCGGACGGAGTTCCGGATTCTGTTGCCGGTCCATTGGACCGATCAGGTCGATCGGGCGGCAGGCGAGACGACGGGGTGAGCGCAGCGGCATGAACAGCGACATAGAGGCGGGGCGGTCCGCTGCAGTGGATAAGTCGGGGGCGTCGGTCTGGGTGGCGGACGACGACCGGTCGATCCGATGGGTGCTGGAAAAGGCGCTGGAGCGGGCCGGCGTACCCGCGCGGATGTTCGCCAGCGCTGCCGAAGTGCTCGAGGCGCTGGCGAACGAGCAGCCGCGGGTGCTGATGTCGGATATCCGCATGCCGGGGACGAGCGGGATCGACCTGCTGCAGGAGGTGAAGCGGCGGGCTCCCGGACTGCCGGTGATCATCATGACGGCGTACTCGGA
>JAJYBQ010000305.1 GCA_021778935.1 Pseudomonadota bacterium
CCGGCGGTCGGGATCACGAACAGGGACCCGGCCGCGGCGAAGGCCACGATCCACGTCAGTTCGTTGCCGATCCCCGCATCGATATGGGGAAACAGCCAGGCGCGGGCGGCGCCGAGCAGGAGGACCAGTACCGCGTATTCCGGCACCAGCCGGATGGTCATCCGGAGGGCGACCTTCGCCCATTGTGCGAACAGGTTGCCGGTTCCGCGACCGGTCGTACCGTCGGCCGGCTCCACGGCATCCATCACCGGCGAAGCCGGCATCGGTCCGCCGAATCGGTTGATGAGATGGCCGACGCCCAAGACCATGAGCAGGCCGAACGCGGTGCGCAGCAGGCTCCACTGCCATCCCAGCACGAATCCCGTGAATACCAGGGTTGCCGGATTGAGCATCGGGTTGGCGATCCAGAAGGCGATTGCTGCGCCCGGCGCGGCGCAGCGCGCGCGCAGCCCTGTGACCACCGGCGCAGCGCAGCAGGTGCACATCATGGCGGGAACTGCCAGAAGGCTTGCCGTTGCGATGCTGCGGAAACCTGTCGTCCCGAGCGCGCGCGCGATCGATCGTGACGGGATCAGGACCTGGATCGCGGAGCCGACCAGCAATCCGAGTACGAGGGCCTGCCAGATCGCCTTGGCATAGGTCCGCGCATAGTCGAGCGCAGCGTGCAGCGAGGCCGCGGGCGGGTTCGCCGCGGATCCGGTAAGGATCGACGCCCCGATCGAATGGTGGGCGGCGGCGAAAAACGCGCGGTGATAGTAGGGGAACCACTTCACCTGGAGGAGGGCGAGCACGACCATGGCAAGAAAGGTCGTCCAGCGCAAGGCCAGGTTGGTGCCGAAGGCCGGGTACGGGGTGTTGTATTCCGGAGTGTTCATCCGGCCCATTTTACCGAGGCATGCAAGGCCAGGCAGGCTGCGCCGTAGGACGCTTCCGGGCGTGCGGCCTGTCGCACCGGAAGGCCTATGGCGCGCGCGCGCAGCCGGGTGTAGACCGGATTGCGCGCCCCGCCGCCGGCACCGAGGATCTCGGTGGGCGGGGTGGCGCCGAGTTCCACCAGGCGGGTGTACCCCGCGGCTTCGATGCGCGCCAGCCCCTGCAACAAGCCGTGCAGGTATGCGGCGTCGTCGGCGGGCCGCGGCGCGAGGCGCGGCGCCATCTCGGGGTCGTTGATGGGAAAGCGCTCGCCCCGTCCCGGCAGCGGGTAGAGGTCGAGGGCGCTATCGGTCTCCGGGTCGATGCGGGCGCTGAGCGCCGCGATCTCGGCATCGGAAAACAGCGTGCGCAGCACGGCGCCGCCGGCGTTGCTCGCGCCGCCGGCCAACCAGAGATCGCCCCAGCGGTGGCTGTAGACGCCGAAGGCCGGCGCTGCGACCCGGCGCGTGGAGAGCAGCTTGAGCGACAGCGTGCTGCCGAGGCTGGTGACGGCCTGACCCGGACGGCATGCGCCGGTGGCGAGGAAGGCGGCGTTGGCATCGGTGGTGCCGGCATGAATGCGCAGCGTGGCGGGAAGTCCGAAATGCCGGGCGATCGCCGGGTCGATGGCGCCAAGGTCCGTGCCGGGTGCGACGATCGTCGGCAGCAGGCCCGCGAAGGGCAGGGCGCCGACCGCGGCGGGCCATTGCGCGGCAGCCACGTCGGCGCCGGACTTGAGGGCGTTGTGCCAGTCCGTCGCGGGGGCGCGCCGCAGCAGTCGGGCCGCGATCCAGTCGGCCTGATGCATGGCGTGGGCGGCCCGTCCGGCCAGCCCATGGCGTTCCAGTTCCTGCCACAACCAGACCAGGCGGGCGAGCGCGTCGACCTGGGCCGGCGCGGGCAATCGCCGTCGCAGATCCTGCGCGATCGACTCGGCGCGGCCATCGAAGTACGGCAGCGCGGGGCCGATGGGCTGCAGGTCCGCGTCGGCGAACAGCACCGTTCCCGACGTCGCGCAGATCGCCGCATGTTCCAGGCGCGCACGCAGCGGCAGAGGAATCCTCGCCAGGAGATCGGCGAGCGCATCGGACCAGTGCAGCGGCGCCTGCGCACGCGGAGCGAAAAAATCGTGGCGGGACTCGAACTGCACCGATGGCTGCGGACCCGTCTCGACCACACAGCAGCGCGCACCGCTGGTACCGAAATCCAGGCCGACGGCGAGGGAGGTCATCTCATGCTGTCCAGCGGGTTGCGGAGCCCGTCGCGGAGGGGACGGGTCGGGTCCGGAGTGTAGCCGCGTCGAAGCCGGTACGCGGCGCCGTCCCGGCGCCGGGGAGCCCGGGCGGGACGGCTGGTCATGCGGCGCATGACCGATTGTGGAACGCTATCGACCCCCGTCCGCCTGTGCAATCGTGTCGCGGGCGGAATGGCCGTCGCCGTGCTCGCCATCGCGACCGTCACGATGGAACGAGAAGAGATCGAACAGATCGCCGATCGCCGGCCCGTTGGTGGGAACGTAGGGGTTGCGGCCGTATTGCGGATCAGGCAGGTTGTCGCGGCTGCGGTTGGTGAGCGGGTGCAGTCCCCAGTTGCGCTCGATGAACTTCAGCACCGACGCATGGTCCGCATAATCGTGCGAGATATGACCCGCGCGCGTGTAGCGGGATA
>JAJYBQ010000306.1 GCA_021778935.1 Pseudomonadota bacterium
CACCGACGAGCGCATCTTCGTCGCCGGCGGCATCCTGGAAGTGCAACCGACCATCGTGACGGTGCTCGCCGATACGGCGATCCGCGCGAAGGATCTGGACGAAGCCAAGGCGATCGAGGCGCTCAAGCGGGCCGAAGAGATTCACCGCGCGGCGCTGGACAAGCTCGACATCGCCAAGGTCGAAGCCGAAATCGCATTGCTGACGGCCCAACTGGCCGCAGTCCGCAACTACAAGGCCAGCGCTCCCGGCGGAGCGGGGTCGATCCGCTAGTTCGGAAGGAGGCCGGGGCGTCTCGCGCCCCGCCGCTCCATCCGGAGATTGCCGGGCGGGATGATCCGCCGTGGCGCTACCCGCCGAACGTCGGCTGCGCCACCGTCCCCCGGATGGTGACGCGGACGGGCGCCTGCGCGCGCATCGCATCGATCAGGTCGGCAAAGAGGCTTCCGGAGAGCCTGCGGTTGCCCGTCACCGTCACCTCGCCGACCACCGCCAGCGCACCCGCCCGCAGGCGAATGTCGCGCAGCGCAACGCCGTCGCGCCCGATGTCCAGGGATGCCGTTCCCGAACGGAACGGCGTCGACCCCCCGGATCCCTCGATACCGCCCGGATGGGTCGCGGCGTATCCGAGGTCGACGCCGTTCAGCGTGCCGTCCTGCATTGCCACGCGGCCGGTAAAGGAAAGATCGGCGAATGCGTTGGCGACGGTGTCGCCCCGCCCCGCGAGTCGTCCGGAAATCAGGGCCGTTCCCGCCAGCAGCGGCGGCGCACCGCCATCGGCGGCGTCGGAACCCGCCGGATCTCCGAGCACGGCGGCGACATCCATCTGACCGGAATCGACCGCGCCGCGGAGCGCCCAGCCGGTTGCGTCCCGCTGCACCACTGCGTGCGCGCGCAGCCCGCCGCGCCGATCGGTGATCACCAGCGAGTCGAGGACGATCCGGTCGCGTTCCACCGTTCCCCGGCCGCGCACGCGGTCGAATGTCTCGCGCGGCACGGTGGGCAGCGGCGCCCCCGTCTCATCCAGTTGAAAGGAGATCGCCTCGGCCGCTCCGCCGGCAGCGGACTGCCCCGCCGGCGAAAGCGTCAGCTGCACAGAACCCGAGCCCGCCGACCGGGTCAGCGTGACGCGGTCGAACCCGCCCCCGGGACTGCGGTCGGTCACCATCGTCCACGGTGCGGCCCCGCCCGGAATCGTGTCCGCCAATGCCAGCGCCGCGCAGCGCAGCGCACCGACATCATCGGGGAGCGCCGCGCGCAGACGCGGCAACAGGCCAAGCAGGAAGCGCGCCTGCGCGGGATTCAGACTCAGCGGTGCGATCTCCCCGGCGCCCCAGTCCAATCGCCGCTCGACCAGGAGCCGGCCGATGTTCCGCACCTGCAATTGCAAGGAAACTGCCGGGATCGTGACCTGGTCTCCCACGTCCACGCCATCCAACTCGAGGTGGGGGGCGGGCGACAACCGGAGCCGGGAGTCGGCGATGTGCACCGGCACGCCGAGCGTCCGGCTCAGGCGCAGCGAGATCGCGGCCGGAGAAAGTTCGGCCCGCGCGGCCTCGAGGATCTGCGCGGCCTCCCATCCGACCACGCCCACCACCGCCAGCGCGACGATGCGCACCACCCAGACGCGGCCGCGCCGCCGCAGATGCCGGCGGCTGCGGGCCGGCGGGTTCTGATGCGCCCGCCCATGCAGCTCGAGCATGTCCAGCCGGTCGGGAACATTCACCGAGGTGATGGCAAAGTCGGTCGACGGAGGATCGGGTTCTCGCCGCGTCATGGTGGGTTGGGTGAATCGGGTGAATCGGTGGTGGTGGCAGAGAAAGCGTGCCCGTCGCCGACGACGGGCCGCAGCGGCGTCCGGAACGCTTCCCGCCGGGACGCCCGGGCCGACGGGTCGTCCGCCAGGCGCCGCCCAAAACCGCAAGGGCGCGCGGCCGCGTCTCCGCGGACCGCCGCCCCCGGCAGCTCAGGAAAGAATGTTGATGTCGACTGCCTGCAAGCCTTTTTGACCCTGCTGCACCTGATATTCGACGCGCTGGTTCTCTTTCAAGGTCCGAAATCCCTTGGTCTTGATGCCGCTGTAGTGCGCAAACACGTCGCTACCCCCGTCGTCGGGCTTGATGAACCCGAACCCCTTGGTCTCATTGAACCATTTCACCGTTCCAGTCGCCATACGCACACTCATCCTACGAATTGACGCGGGATGCGCCCGCGGCGCGCAAACGATTCGTGCGGCCGGATCGGCGCGGCCGGATCGGTACGGCCGGACTGGCGGCGGAACCGGACGCCGCGACAAGGGCCCGGGCATCGCCGCAAGCGACGGAAGATGCCCGGAATGCGCAGCGCCGGAATCGACTGCGCGCAAAAATTACTCCAATCTCCCTGGGAACGCCAGAGTTTTTTGCCGCCCGATTGCGCGCCATCCGCCCTTCCGGACGACCGTCCGCGTCCCGTCCGTTTACGCCTCGTCGGGGTACACGTGCTCAGGACCCGGAAACGCCCCGATGCGCACGGCGTCGACGTATCGCCGAACCGCCGCTTCGATCGAGCCGCCGTCGGCGAGAAAATCCTTCACGAAGC
>JAJYBQ010000045.1 GCA_021778935.1 Pseudomonadota bacterium
TCGGCCGACGGCGCGTCGGAAACGTAGAGCAGATCGTGGTCGCGCATCGGAAAGGTTTCCGCGGCGAACAGGACCGCCGGATCGCGCAGGTCGAACTCGAAGATCGTCGGAACCTTGCCATCGACGGGCGGCACCCCGCGCAACTCCGACGGCAGGCTCTCGGGATCGGAAAATCGGAATATGAATACTGCGGAAGGATTGCCCCGGCTGTCGTCGATGCCGCCCGCCCGCGCAATCGCCTGCGCAAGACTGATACCGCTGGATTGGAAGTCGATCTCACGGTTCCCGCCGGTGGCGCCGAGGACGATGAATCGCCACGGCCGGGTAATGGCGGCGACCACGTCGCCGGCGCGCAGCGGAATGTTCTGGCGCGGGTCCCGCAGGATGTCCTGGAACGGCATGACCATCACTCGCCCACCGCGGGAAAGCTGGATCGAGACCTGATCGATGGGTTGGGTCACGCCGCCCGCAAGCGCAATGGCGCGCAACAGCCGCACGCCGCCCGAATTCAGCGGCACCTCCCGGCTGTGCGCCACGTTGCCCACCACGGTGATGTTCCGGGTGTTGTTGGTCGTCCGTGCGACAAGGACTTGAATCGGCCGGGGAGCGCCGGAAAGCCGGTGCGCGATATCCACCTCGATCTGCTCGACGGAGCGATCGGCAACGTGAATTCTTCCGACGAATGGTTCGATCACGTCGCCGGCATTGTCGACCGTCTGCGCCGGCAGATTGACCACCGCGGGCGATCCACCCGCGGTGAACAGGGTCGCGGGCGATGCGTTCCAGATTGCGACGGTCAGGACGTCTCCCGGGCCCACTACCGGACCGACGGAAACCGGACCTGCCGCGAGCGACGAAAAATGAGGGGTCCGCGCCCGCAAGGCAATCGCATGCGCAGTCGGGTAATCGACTTTGACGAGTTCAATGCCGTGCGACGCGACCAAGGTGCCGGGGAGCACCTTGATGTTGATCGCATCCGGGCCGGTCTCGGCAATGAAATCGGAGCATCCGCCAAGCAACAGGATCGAGGCGGCCGTCGCAAGGAGAATCCGGAGCATGGTATCGAGGAATGAAACAGATCGAGGCGCGGCCCATTCTACGCAGGTCGCCCCGGCTCACGCCGCCGGCTGGAGGGCGCACGCGTGCTCCGTCGTCCCCATCTCGACCTGCAACGTGCTGTGCGCGATCGAGAAGCGCGTGCGCAGGCCTTCGGCGATTTCGTCGAGCACCATATCGCCGGGATGGCCGGCCGGCATCACGAGGTGCACCGTAAGGGCGTTCTCAGTGGTGCTCATGCCCCAGATGTGCAAGTCGTGAACGTCGGTCACGCCCGGCCTGCTGCGCAAAAATGCCGACACCGCATCGCGATCGATGCCCGCCGGCACCGCGGACAGGATCAACCGCATCGATTCGCGCAGCAGTCCCCAGGTGCCGGCGAGGATCAGGATCACGATCCCGAGGCTCACCACCGGATCGATCCAGTACCAGGCGGTCTTCATGATCACCAAGCCCGCGGCAACCACTCCCAGCGAGAGCGCCGCATCGCCCGCCATGTGCAGATAGGCGCCGCGCACGTTGATATCGGCCTTGCTACCGCGCTGGAAGAGCCACGCCGAAATGCCGTTGACAAGAATCCCCGCGGCCGCAACCAGGGTCACCGTCAGGCCCGACACCGGCGGCGGCGCGAGCATGCGCCGCGCCGCCTCCCAGGCAATCCCCCCGCAGGTGAGCAGCAGCAGCATGGCATTGGCAAGCGCCGCCAGGATCGAACTGCTTCGCAAGCCGTAGGTAAACCGGGGGCTGGGCGCACGCCTGGCCAGGATCGACGCCGCAAGCGCCAGCGCCAGACCGAGCACGTCTGCAAGGTTGTGCCCGGCATCGGCCATCAGTGCCGTCGAGTTGGCCGCGACGCCGTATGCGAACTGCGCCACCACGAACGATGCGTTGAGGGCGATCGCAACCCGAAAGGCCGTCGACTGCCGGTCCGGATCGCCATGGTGATGACGTCCGCCGTGGTTACAACCATGATGGGTTTGCGGAGACCCGACCCCTTCCGCGCCATGGCCGGGATCCAGGTCATTCGTCGCGTCGCCGGCCATCATTCCCCCTCCGGTTGGGGCCCGGCACCGTGTCGGATTCCGCCGTGCGGGAGGTTCGACGCCCGCAGGCCGCCGGGCATTGCCCATGTCTCGTGTTTCGCTCGTACTTCATCAGGCATTCCATAAAATTGCAACCGGCAATCCCGCCACCCGCCCGGACGGCCCATGGATCCCCTCACGATTTTCGGCTTGGTCGCGGTGACCGCGATGCTCCTTTTCTACGCATGCGAAGTGGCGACAAAAGCGGCAACCGATCGATCTCTGATAGGATACCCCCCTATATGTCCCACACCGTTCACCAGAAGAAAAAGCTGTTGGCCCGGGTCCGTCGCATCCGCGGCCAGGTCGAAGCCATCGAACGGGCGTTGGAAGAGGAATCCGGCTGCGAGACGGTCATGCACCGGATCGCCGGGGTTCGGGGGGCCGTCAACGGCCTGATGAACGAAGTGCTCGAAGATCACGTGCGCACGCATCTGGTCGATGCCGGAGGCGAATCCGGCGCGGAGGATGCGCGGGAACAGCTGATCGACGTGCTTCGCAGCTACATCAAGTGAGCGCGTCGGGGAGGATGAGGTCATGACCGAAGCGGCCACCGCAGCACCGGGGAGCCACGGGCACGTCTTTCTTGCCGCCGACCACGAGGCGAGCGAACGGCGCACCTGGGCCGTGATCGCCCTGTGCGGGGCGATGATGTTCGCGGAAATCGCCGGCGGTTTGCTCTTCGGATCGATTGCGCTGGTTGCCGACGGTCTGCACATGAGCACCCATGCCGGGGCCCTGCTGCTGGCGGCATTGGCCTACCGCTATGCCCGCAATCACGCAAACGATCCCCGATTCTCCTTCGGCACCGGCAAGATGGGGGATCTCGCGGGGTTCACGAGCGCGATCATCCTCGCGATGATCGCCCTGTTGATCGGGTACGAATCCATTCTTCGCCTGCTTCGGCCCGTGCAGATTCATTTTGCCCAAGCCATCCCCATCGCCTTCGCCGGCCTGGCGGTGAACATCGGAAGCGCCTGGATTCTCAGCCGCGGCGGCCACCATCACCACCCGGGACACGATCATGACCACGACGACGACCATGACCACCATCGCCATGATCACGATCATGGACCGGAACACGCTAGCGCAGCCCACCGCGACAACAACATGCGCGCCGCCATCATTCACGTCGCGGCCGATGCGGCGGTATCCATTCTCGTGATCGTCGGACTGGTCCTGGCGCGCACGTTCGGGTGGCTATGGATGGATCCGCTGGCGGGGATCATCGGCGCGACGGTCATCGCAAGCTGGTCGTACGGGCTGATCCGGGACACCGGCGCGATCCTCCTCGACATGACCCCCGACCCGTGGCTCGCCGAAAACCTCCGCGCAACGGTCGAATCCGGAGGCGATCGCGTAACCGATCTGCACTTGTGGCGCGTCGGCCCCGGCCACGTTGCCGCCATCCTCCGCGTGGAGACCGACGAAGCCCGCGACGCCGAGTTCTATCGCGCCATGCTCGACCGCTTTCGCGTTCTGTCGCACGTGACCGTCGAGGTCGCGCCGGCGAAATAGGTCCACGACGGCAGCGCCGACGATCTTGCACCGGAACGAGGGGCATCAAGCCGACCCGCATTTGCGGTCGACCTTGAAGCGCTCCCGGCGGACGCGGTGTCCGCGTGCATCGAACGGTTCGGCACTGCACGGCATCGCATTGGCCGCAATTCCCCGGGGAGGCCGCGCGGCCGAAGGGGTACTTGCGTCGTCAGACTCCGCGGCAGATATCCCCGGGTTCCGGCAGCCATCTACAAGGGATTGCGCGCAGACGACCCGCTCGGCGTCAAAGCCGTGCCGCGGCGAGTGCATCGACATCGGCGGCGCGTTGGGCTGCGTCGAGGCGCAAGTCCAGGATCGCCTCCTGCGCCTGGATACGCAGCCGTTCGATCCGTACCGGTTCGTCGCTCGGCGCCTCGTTCTGCGCCACGTCGGTGCGGGCGAAGGCGGCCATGCGCCGCAGGCGGGGAAGCAGTTCGGTTTCATAGAGACCGATCCGGCGCATGTCGCCGTCGAGCAGCATCAGATCGGCAACGAGGTCGGCGGCGATGCCGAGCCGCCGGCTGCGCAGCTGCGCCCGGGTCTGACGCAGCCAATCGCGGCTCTGGCGGATGGCCGCATCGATGCCCTGGTATGCCGCGATCGGAAACATGATTCCGGCCCCCGGGCTTTGCATGACACCGTCCAGGCTGGCGGCGAGGGAAAGGGTGAAGTCCGGGAGATAGTCCAGGCGGGCGCGCTCGATATCGAACCGGTCGGCGCGGATCTCGCGGCGCAACGCGGCGAGATCCGGGTTGCGCCGCACCGCTTGCGCCAGGATCCGGCCCATGCCGCTCCGCCACGCAGGATGGCGCGGGAACCGATCGGGTACGCCCAGCGTCCGCCGTACCGGGCGGCCGAGGATCCGGTTGAGGTCCGCGCGATCGGCGGGCAACCGGGCGGTCACGACAACGATCCGGGCACGCAGTTCGGTTCGTTCATCCTCGGTCGACAGTGCGGTCGTTGCCGACGTCGCCCCGGTTTCGACGCGTGCCCGGACGAAGGCGTCGAGCTCGTCGAGCAGGCGCTCGTCCTGTCGCAGGAGGCCAAGCATCTCGGTGTCCGCGGCCAGCTTGTACCAGGCGTCGAGCGCGTCCCGGCGCACGGCAAACTGCGCACGGCGGTAGTTCCAGCCTGCCGCATAGGCTCGTTGCAGGGCAGCGCGCGCCTGCGTGAGCGGTTTGATCGGCCACTCGATGGGTGCGCTGGACATGTTGGCGAGCTGGAGCATCGAGTTGGCCGCGCTCGTTGCGCCGTTCTGGAGGCCGATGGTCGCGCCGAGCATGGGTACGGTCGGCTCGGTTCCCTGCTGCGGAATCTCCTCGATGGCGGCGCGCCACTGCCAGTACGCCGCTTCGATATCGGGACTCTCGATCAGAGCCCGGGCGACCAGCTGCCGCGGCGTCGGAACGGCCGGCAGACGCGGAGGATGGCGCTGCGGCGGCGACGACGCGAACGGCCGGCCCGCCGCGTCGGCCTGTTGCCGCAGTGCCGTTTCTCCCTGCGGAGAAAACGTGCAGCCCGCCGTCACGACAAGCGCGATCACTGCGGCCGCCGCGGCAGGCGCAAGCAGGCTGCGTCCGTCCCCGGTCCGGTTCAACGCTTTGGTCGTCATGCCCTGTCCCCCGCGGGACCGTCCGGGTTCACCCCGTCGGCGGACGGCGCGAACCGGTTCCGCAGCGTGTAGCCCTTGACCATGTAGTAGAGCGTCGGCAGAACCAGCAGCTCCAGCAGGAAACTGGTGAGCAGGCCGCAGATCATGGGTAGCGCGAGGTGGCGCATCACGTCCGCGCCCGAACCCTGCGCCCAGAGCAACGGCGCCAGGCCCATCAGTGCCGCGGAGACCGTCATGGTCTTCGGCCGGATGCGGCGGACGGTGCCGGTGTGTACCGCCTCCAACAGGTCTGCGCGGCTGTTCAGGCGGCCGCTCTCGTGCGCCTGCCGCAGGCTCACATCCAGGTATACGAGCAGTACGAGGCCCATCTCGGCGCTGAGGCCCGCGACCGCGACAATGCCGACCCAGACCGCCACCGACAGCTCGTAGTCCATGAACCACAGGCCCCAGAAGGCGCCAACCAGGCCGAAGGGCACCGCGAGCAGCACGCCGGCGGCGCTCACCGCGCTACCCGTCGCCAGAACCAGCAGCACCACGATGCCCAGCAGCACCAGCGGCACCGCCAGCGCAAGCCGGTGGTTGGCGGCGCGGATCTGCGCGAACTGGCCGATCCATTCATAGGTGTAGCCGGGCGGAAGCGCAACCCCCCTTGCGATCGCAGCGTCGGCGCGCCGCACATAGCCGAGCATGTCCGAAACCCGCGTCGTTACGTTGATGTAGTTGACCGTTCGGGTGTCGTAGCTGTCGATCTCGGGCGGACCGGCGTTGTAGCGGATGTCGGCGACCATGCCCAGCGGGATGCTGCCGCCGTTCGGCAGCATGAGCGGTACCTGACGCAGTTCGGCGGGGCGGTCGCGCAGGTCGACGGGGTAGCGGAGGTTGATCGGATAGCGTTCCACGCCGAGCACCATCGTACTGATCCGGCTGCCGCCGATGGCGGCGTCGATGACGCGCTGCACGTCGCCGACCGTCAGCCCATAGCGCGCCGCGACCTTGCGGTCCACGGTGATGTCCAGGTAATAGCCGCCCAAGTCCTGGTTGGCGATGGCACTCAGGGTGCCGCGCACCGGCGTGATGGCAGCGGCGATGTCGTTGGAGAGTTTGCTCAGCACGGAAAGGCGTGGCCCGGTCACGCGGATTCCGATCAGCGTCTTGCTGCCGCTGTTGACCATGTTGGTCCGGTTGGCGACCGGCATGGTCCAGTATGCCGGCAGGCCGGGGATGTTCAACGCTTCGCTCAAGCCCTCGTGCCGGTTGCCGGAGGTGTCGCGATAGCCGTTTTCCAGTTCATCGACGCGGATGTGGCGCGCGTCCGGCCAGAAGGTGTCGCGGAACGGCCATTGCAGCCAGCGCGGCCAGCGCGCGTAAAAGCGCGGGATCCCGATGCTCGGCCATCGATCGCGCGGCTTCAGGTGCACGATGGTGTCGAGCATGCTGAGGCCCGCGTCGTCCGTCGCCGTTTCCGCCCGGCCGGTCTGACCGAACACGCTCGCCACCTCGGGAAAGCGCTGGATGATCTTGTCGGTCTGCTGCACGATCGCGCGGGCTTCGGTGATACCCAACCCCGGGTAGGTCGTCGGCATGTACTCCAGATCACCCTCCCACAGCGGCGGGGTGAACTGCGTGCCGAGGTGCGACAGCGGCCAGATGGCGGACAAGGCCAGTGCCGCGGCGACGGCGATCGTCGACCAGCGATGGGCGATGGCGAAGCGGAATGCCGGAGCGAACACCGCTTGGAGCGCGCGGTTGATCGGATTGCGCTCTTCCTGGACGACGCGCTGCGGAACGGCGAGCAGCAGCATCAGCACGGCGGTCACGATCGAGGCAGTCCAGCGATGCGGGGCCAGCAGCGCGGAGTGTCCGGCGAGCACGAACACCGCAATGGCAGACGCCGCCGCCAGCACGGCAGCAAGCGAATATTGCACCCGGCGCGACCATTGCAAGGGGAACAGGCTCGGGCTGATGAAGTTCATCATCAGCACCGGGATCAGCGTGATGGATACCAGCGCCGCGGCGGCCATTGCGAAGGTGCTGGTCAGGGCCAGGGGGCTGAACATCTTCCCGCTTTCTCCCGGCAGCACGAAGATCGGCAGGAAGCTGACCGTGAGGATCAGCAGACCGAAGAAGAGGCTCGGCACCACTTCGGCGGCGGACTGCAGGATCAGGCTTGCGCGTTCCTGCGGGGCCTCGCCGCGTCGCACGCGCAATTCTTCCGCGTTCAGATACTGGTGGGCGTTTTCGACCGAGATGATCGCCGAATCGACCACCACTCCGATGGCAATGGCGATGCCGCTCAGGCTCATGATATTGGCGCTCACGTCCATCAGCTTGAGGATCGCGAGGCTTGCCAGCATGCTCGTCGGGATCACGATGATCGCGATCAGGGCGCTACGGCCATGCAGCAGGAAGACGATGCAGACCAGCGCCACCACGATCATTTCTTCGGTCAGCGTGTCGGAGAGCGTCGCGATCGCGCGGTCGATCAGCAGCGTGCGGTCGTATCCGCTCTCGACGAGCACGCCCGCCGGGAGGCTGGGTTCGATCTCGGCGATCTTCTTCTTGATGTTCCGGACGACTTGATAGGTGTTTCCCTGGAAGCGCACGACGGCGATGCCGCAGGCCGCCTCGCCCATCCCGCTCCACTCGCACAACCCCTGACGCTGCTCGCCGCCCAGTTGCAGCGTCGCCACGTCGCGCAGCAGGATGGGCGTTCCATTCTGTTGCCGGCCGACCGGCACTTCGCCGATCTGGCGCAGGTTCTCGAAATACCCGCGGCTGCGCACGAGGTAGCTCAGTTCGCTGCGTTCGACGACCGAACCGCCCACGTCGTTGTTGGAGTCGGCGATCGCCGCCCGGATCTGCCCGATCGACAGTCGATCGGCGCGGATCCGGTTCGGATCGATGATCACCTGGTATTCGCGCACGAATCCTCCGAGGGGAGCGACCTCGGAGACCCCGGATACGGATTCAAGTTCGAAGCGCATGAACCAGTCCTGCAGGCTGCGCAGCCCGCCGAGATCGATGTCGGCCTTGACCAGGGGTTTGCCGGTGAGCGGACACTTGCCGCCGTGCGCGAAGCCCCGCACCGGTACGAGCCGCGCGCGAACGGCGTCTTCCGCCGTGTTGGGCGAGGCGTACCATTTTCCGGTGGCCGGATCGTGCCAGATGCCACGCGGGTGATCGGGACAGTACCAGCCGGCAAGCAGCGCATATTGATACGCCCAGCCGACGCCGGTGGCGTCCGGGCCGATTTGCGGCGTGACCCCACGCGGCAATTGCGTGCCGGCGTAATTGAGATATTCGAGCACCCGGCTGCGTGCCCAGTACAGGTTCGTTCCCGGCTGGAAGGTCACGTGGATCAGCGAGAAGTCGAACATGCTCTCGCCGCGGATCGACCGCACCTTCGGCACGTCCAGCAAGGCCGTTTCGAGCGGATAGGTCACCTGATCCTGCACCACGTCCGGCGGTTCGCCCATGTAGTTGGTCAGGACCAGCACCTGCGTGTCGGAGAGATCCGGCACGGCGTCGAGCTTGCTGTGGAACGTCAGCCACGCCGTCACGGCGATGGTCGTCGCGGCAAGCATCAGGACGAGCCCGCGGTTCCTGATCGAAATCTCGATGATTTTCCGGAGCATGGCAATCCTCGTCCGGCGCCGGTCAGTGGGATGCCGTCGGCGGTTTGGGCATTTTCATTCCCGCCATGGCACCGCCGCCGGGCGCCTGCGTCCCGGCGGTGAACTTGGCGATGACTTCGTTCATGTTCGACTCGACGTCGATCAGGAACTGACCGCTGGTGACGACGCGATCTCCGGGCTGCAAGCCGGAGAGCACCTGGACCAGGCCGTCGCTGCCGGAGAGGCCCGTGGTCACCTTCCGGGGAACGAATCGGCCCTTTTCTTCCGCGAGCAGCGCCACCTCGCTCGTGCCGGTATGGATGATCGCCGATGCCGGCGCCAGCAGGCGGCGCCCGAGCGGTGTGGTCGGGATGTCGACCAGCGCATACATGCCGGGGCGAAGAAATCCCTCGGGATTCTCAAGCTGAGCGCGTACCGTCACCGTGTGCGTCTGCGGGTCTTCATCGGGGTCGATGAAGAAGATCCGGCCTTCCCGAACATGGCCCGGATCGGCCGCGAGATGCGCCTGCAGGACTTGTCCGAGGCGCAGCCAGCGCAGTTGATTGTCGTACACCTGGGCGTCCAGCCAGACATGATTCAATTGATCGATCCGCATCACCGTTTCGCCGTTCTTGATGAACGACTGCTGCCGGATGCCGACCTCCGCCAGATATCCCGACACGGGGCTGGGAAAAGTCAGGTATTCCTGCGCCTTGCCGTCGGCGGCGATGCGGTCGAGCTGGCCGGCGCTGACGCCGAGATGGACGAGGCGCATGCGGATGGACTGAAAGATCCGCCGCGCTTCGGCAAGCGCGCGCTCGTCGCGTATTTGCGCGGCAAGCGTGACGTCGTGCGCCGCGGCGAGCATTTCCTCCTCGGCGGCGAGGAGCTGCGGGCTGTACAGGGTGAAGAGCGGATCGCCCTTCCGGATCGCCGTGCCGTTGGTGGCGGCATAGAGCGTCCCGATCCAGCCGCTCGCCCGCAGGGTCACCGCGTAGACGGCCGGTGTCGCCTGCCGGACATAGCCGACCGTGTGCACGGTCTGGTGCAGGGTGCCGAAGCGAACGGTGCTGGTCTCGACCGCGAGGTTCTGTTCGACCGCCGGATCGATCGTCACGTCGCCCGGATTGCCGGTCTTGCTTCCCGAGGCGTACACCGGAACGAGTGCCATGCCCATGGCGCTGATTCCCGGTTTCGGCGAAATCGACGCCGGCCCCAGCATCGGATCCCACCAGTAGAGAACCTTGCGTGTCGAGTCGACCTGAGCGGCGGCGGTGGGAGCCCTTTTCGCTCCCATGCTTCGAAGCGGTTCCCTGCCGGTGCCGGCGTACCGTGCCCCGATGACCGCGCCCAGGCCGGCGGCGAGGAGAACCAGGACGAATGTTCGGGTGATGCGCTTCATGGGAATCTCCGACCGGAATGCAAGGAACTGCCGTCGGTCCGACGCGCCCGATCCGTCGGGACGCCGGCGGCGGCGGATCACGGCGAGTGCCCACCGCTGCACCGGCAGCGGGGGAGTGCACTCGCGAGGTCAGGAGATCAAATGAGGAATACGCAGTGCAGGATGCTATGGGGCGGCGGGATGGCGCGAATCGGCGGCGCGATGGCAGGCGAGACCGACCTCGACGCCGCCGGCGTCTTCATGTCGGTCACGATGTAGAGCAGCGCCGCGTCGACGGCATGCGCAAGCGGGGGGTGCGAAGGCGCGCCTACCGTCGCGTGGCCCGCATCGTGTCCCGAGCAAACACAGGGAGCACCCATGTCGCGATTCAGACAATGCGCACCCATGGCACCCGGGGCCGTCTGCGCGGCAGTCATGGGCGCATTGCCGGCGCCTGCGGCGCAGGGGTTCGGCATGTCCATGTGCATGACCGCGCACACGCAGGCCGCCGCAGCCGATTGCGCATACAACACGGCGACGATCGAGAGCAGTCCGATCACCTTGCGGAGCAGTCCGGAACGTTTCATGGCGGCGATTCTACCTCGTACGGCCCCGGCGCGAACGGTGCCGAAAAAGGTGTTATCGCTCCGCGGATGACCGGAACGGATCAGGGAGTCCAGCGCCGAGGCAGGGTCGGGAGCCGTTCTGGGCGTCCCCCGGCGCCATCTGGCGGAATTCTGGCGGAAGCGGTGAGATTCGAACTCACGGACGGTTACCCGTCGCTGGTTTTCAAGACCAGTGCCTTAAACCCCTCGGCCACGCTTCCCCGACATGACGCACCACCGATCCCGCAACGCGCGACCGGCAGACGAACGAACTATCCGGCCTCGCCGCCCGCTTGTCGGGTCCGGCGCAGATCCTGCAACCGGTCCCCGAAACGCCGTTGAATCGACGCTTCGATGCCCGCCGCATCGAGGCCCGCCTCGGCCAGCAGTTTGGCCGAATCGCCGTGATCGATGAAGACGTCCGGCATGCCGAGGCGCAGGAGCGGGACGACCCGCCCGGCGCCGTCGAGTTCTTCCGCACACGCGCTGCCGGCGCCGCCCTGGATGACATTTTCCTCGATCGCGACCAGCGCATCGTGGGTGTCGGCGAGACGCAGCAGCAACTCCCGGTCGAGCGGCTTCACGAACCGCATGTCGGCCACGCTGGCATCGATGGCGTCGGCTGCGCGCAGTGCCGGATGGAGCAGGGTGCCGAAGGCCAGGATCGCGATGCGGCTGCCGGCCGGGGCGGTCGATTCGCGCACCAGGACGCCCTTGCCGATCTCGACCGGTTCGAGCCCGGGATCGAGCGCCGCGCCGATGCCGCCCCCGCGCGGATAGCGCACTGCGGCCGGTCCTTCGTGACGGAATGCCGCCGTGAGCATGCGACGGCAGAGGTTTTCGTCGCTCGGCGTCATCACCACCATATTCGGAATGCAGCGCAGGAACGACAGATCGAACACGCCATGATGGGTCGCGCCGTCGGCACCGACCAAGCCGCCGCGGTCGATCGCGAACACCACCGGCAGGTTCTGCAGCGCAACGTCGTGGATCAGCTGATCGTAGGCGCGCTGCAGGAAGGTCGAGTAGATCGCGACGACCGGATGCATCCCTTCGCAGGCCAATCCGGCGGCAAACGTCACGGCGTGCTGCTCGGCGATGCCGACGTCGAAATACCGGCTGGGGAACTCGCGCTCGAAGCGGACCATGCCGGATCCTTCGCGCATCGCCGGCGTGATGCCGATGAGCCGCGCGTCGGCGCGCGCCATGTCGCACAGCCAGTCACCGAAGACCTGGGTATAGGTGAGCTTGACGGGTGCCGCGGGCTTGCCGACGATCCCCACCGCAGGATCGAACTTCCCCGGCCCGTGATAGAGGACCGGGTCGGCCTCGGCATGGGAATAGCCCTGGCCCTTGCGCGTCACCACATGCAGGAACTGGGGGCCCGTCGTGCCGCACAGGTTCTGCAGCGTCGGGACCAGCGCCTCGAGGTCGTGGCCGTCGATCGGGCCGATGTAGTTGAAGCCGAACTC
>JAJYBQ010000046.1 GCA_021778935.1 Pseudomonadota bacterium
GCCGCCTGGCCGCCGCCGTCAAGGCGATGGCGTAATCCGAACCCTGCAGCATCCTCTCCCGACCGGAGAGGGTTTGGGGTAAGGGCGACCATGCCAAAAACGACCCCTCCATTACGTCATTTCCTGCAAATCGCGGACTTCTCGCGCGACGAACTCGAGCATGTGTTTGAGCGCGCGCGCGTCATCAAGGACCGCTTCAAGCGCTACGAGCCCTACCAGCCGCTGACGGATCGGACCCTGGCGATGGTGTTCGAGAAGGCCTCGACGCGCACCCGCGTCTCGTTCGAAGCGGGCATGTACCAGATGGGCGGATCGGTGATTCACCTCACCACCGGCGACTCGCAGCTCGGACGCGCGGAGCCGATCGAGGATACGGCTCGCGTGATTTCGCGCATGGTCGACATCGTGATGATCCGCACCTATGAGCAGACGAAGATCGAGCGGTTTGCGCAGCACTCGCGCGTGCCGGTCATCAACGGCCTGACCAACGAATTCCACCCCTGCCAGATCCTCGCCGACATCTTCACGTTCATGGAACACCGCGGCAGCATATCCGGCCACACGGTAGCCTGGATCGGCGATGCCAACAACATGGCGTACACGTGGCTGCAAGCCGCGCAGATCCTCGGCTTCACCGTCCATGCGTCGACGCCGCCCGGATATACCCTGGACACGGGTCTGGCGCCCACGGGTGCGCACTGCAAGGTGTTCGACAACCCCATCGATGCGGCGCGCGGCGCAGACCTCGTGACGACCGACGTCTGGACCAGCATGGGGTTCGAGGCCGAGAACGATGCGCGCCGGGAGGCGTTCGACCCCTGGCGGGTCGATGCCCCGGTCATGGCGGCCGCCAATCCGGATGCCGTGTTCATGCATTGCCTGCCCGCCCACCGCGGTGAGGAAGTCGCCGCCGAAGTAATCGACGGCCCGCAATCCGTGGTGTGGGATGAGGCGGAGAACCGGCTCCATGTGCAAAAGGCCCTGATGGAATATCTGTTGCTGGGGACGTCGGTGCGATAGCGCCCGCCCTCACCCCCGCCCTCTCCCGCTAGCGGGAGAGGGGGAAACCGCAGGCCGCTCCGGTCTGCAACCATTTCCTCCCTTCCCTGCTTACGTCCCCTATGGCAACCAAAAAAGTATCTGCAGCGAAGTCCGGTTCGCCGGTTTCGCGTACGACGGCCCAGGCCAGCTCCGCGGCCAAACCCGTGAAAAAGGTCGTGCTCGCCTACTCCGGCGGCCTGGATACCTCCGTCATCCTCAAGTGGCTCCAGGACAAGTACGGCTGCGACGTCATCACCTTCACCGCCAACATCGGCCAGGGAGAGGAACTCGAGCCTGCCCGCAAGAAGGCGCTGCAACTCGGCATTTCCAAATCCAACATCTTCATCGAAGACCTGCGCGAACCCTTCGTGCGCGATTTCGTGTTTCCGATGTTCCGCGCCAATGCGGTTTATGAAGGCGAATACCTGCTCGGCACGTCGATCGCGCGCCCGCTGATCGCCCAGCGCATGGTGGAACTGGCGAAGAAGACCGGCGCCGATGCCATTTCCCACGGGGCGACCGGCAAAGGCAATGACCAGGTGCGATTCGAGCTGGGCGCCTATGCCCTGATGCCCGATGTCCGCGTCATCGCACCCTGGCGCGAGTGGGACCTGCTGTCGCGCGAGAAGCTGCTGCAATATGCCGATACGCACGGCATCCCGGTGGACTTCAAGAAGCGCCGCGGCACGGCGCCGTACTCGATGGACGCCAACCTGCTGCACGTTTCGTATGAAGGCGGCGTGCTCGAGGATCCGGACTTCGAACCGGAAGAGTCGATGTGGCGCATGACGGTGTCGCCCGCGAAGGCGCCCAACCGCCCGCAAACCATCGAACTCGAATACCAGAAGGGGGACATCGTCGCCATCGACGGCAAGCGCATGAGCCCCGCGGCGGTGCTCACCGAGCTCAACCGTCTCGGCGGACAGCACGGCATCGGCCGCCTGGATCTGGTGGAGAACCGCTATGTCGGCATGAAGTCGCGCGGCTGCTATGAGACGCCCGGCGGCACGATCATGCTCAAGGCGCACCGGGCGATCGAGTCCATCACCCTCGACCGCGAAGTGCTGGCGCTCAAGGACGACTTGATGCCGCGCTACGCGCGCATGATCTACAACGGCTACTGGTTCAGTCCGGAACGCCGCCTGCTGCAGACGCTCATCGACGAATCGCAGGTGCGTGTCAACGGCCGCGTCCGGCTGAAGCTCTACAAGGGAACGGTGATGGTCACCGGCCGCAGTTCGGCCAAGGACTCGCTGTTCGACGCCAACATCTCGACCTTCGACGACGACCGCGGTGCCTACAACCAGGCCGACGCCGAAGGATTCATCCGCTTGAACGCGCTGCGGATGCGGATCGCGGCGCGGCGCCGCCGGCGCTAGGAGTCGGGGCGGCAGAATGGCTACCTCCTCTCCCGCAAGCGGGAGAGGACGTGTGCGCCGGATCAGACGCCGATGATCCGCGGCTCCGGCTCGATCCGCACCCCGAACCGCTCCTGCACCCGGTCCTGCACCTCCTGCGCCAGTTCCCAGACCTCCCGACCGGTAGCTCCGCCACGGTTGACCAGCACCAGAGCCTGTTTCTCGAACACCCCGGCATGGCCGCGCGTGTAGCCCTTCAACCCGCAGGCATCGATCAGCCAACCGGCTGCCAGTTTGTAGCGCCCTCCTGCCAGGGGATAACTGACGAGCGAGGGCACGCGAGCCAGCAGATCGGCGTGGACCTGCCGGGATACGATCGGGTTCTTGAAGAAACTCCCGGCGTTGCCGAGGATCGCGGGATCGGGCAGCTTGCGGCCCCGGATCGCGAGTACCGCATCGAACACCTGCTGCGGGCCGGGCTGGGTAACCCCGCGTGTGCCCAGCTCCCGCTCCAGTTCCGCGTACCCGGCCACGGCCTGCCAGCGCCGTGGCAAGCGCAGCGTAACCGCCACGACCACGCGCCCCGGTCCCGCCGGCTTCTCGCCCGGCGCGGGCGCTGGCCCGGCGTCGCGCTTGAACACGCTATCGCGATATCCGAACCCGCATTCTTCGGGAGACATCTCGTGCAGGACGTCGTCACGACCGTCCCAGACGGTCACGCTGTGGAGCCGTTCGGCCAACTCGACCCCATACGCGCCGATATTCTGGATGGGCGCCGCGCCGGCCGTGCCGGGAATCCCGGCGAGATTTTCCAGGCCGGGACGCTCCCGGCGCAGCAACTGGGCCACCAGGTCTGACCAGTTCTCCCCGCCGCCCACCCGAATGCGCCACGCATCCTCGCCCCCATCCGCCTCTTCCACCCCCCGGACCGCCATTCGGACGACCAGACCTTCGAAATCCGTTACGAACAAGACGTTGGATCCGCCGCCCAGGATCAACCACGGCAGATCCCCCACCCGGGCGTCCTGGCGCAGCGCACGCAAGGCGGTCACGGAATCGGCGACCGCCATCCAGGCCGCCCGCGCTTCGGTGCCGAAGGTATGAAACGGCGTCAGAGAGGCATGCTGCTGCAGAGAGACCGACATCGCTTTCCTATCCGGACAGGGCATTCCAAGCGTGGCAAACGGAGATTTCAAAGAAATGGGTCATGAAAATACCCTTTATTCGGGATCCCATATTTGCGCGTCACCCGCGAAATGCCTATACTTTTTGCCATGAGCGCACTACCCAAACATTATGGCTTGAATGCCTACCCCGAGGTCGACGAAGAGCTGATCGCCGCTCCGCCGCCCTGGGCTCGGCCCGCGCCGACGCGCTCGCCCCCTCCGCCGGCCCGAAGTGCAAGGCCTGCGACGAGTTCCCCGGCGAATGCCGCGGATGCAGCGAGCACCGCAGCCGTGGACGAGGACGTCCGTTTGGACGTGTCGGTACTGGAAGCCAAGCACCCTGCGATTGCCAAGGCCGTCGTCGTGCTGTGGGGATCGCGCGAGATGAACGAATACCTCACCCAGCTATGCCTGGGCGACGGCATCGAACCGATCGACCCGGACGCCATGTCGGACCTGATGCTGTTGTCCCGCATCCATCACTCGGTCGTTCCCAACCACCTCAACCCGCATTCGATGGCGGCGCTCTACGACGGCAGCGCTGCCTTGCATGCCCCGAAAAAAACCGCGGATCATTCGGGGGTCGGCGGGCGCGGCCCGCGCCGCGCGCCGGTTTCGCCCTTGCACCGCCGATAAGGGACCGTTCGGGCGGGGGGACCGCTCGCGACGTTTCAACATCCCGCGACAAAACGATACGGGGCCCGGAGGCCCCGTATCGTTTTTGCGCCGCCGCCCTTCTTACTTGCCGAGCAGCGCGCGCGCCTCGGCTGCCACGCGCTCGGCGGTCAAGCCGAAGTACTTGAACAGTTCGCCTGCCGGCGCCGATTCCCCGAACCGGTCGATCCCGACGACGCGGCCGTTCTCGCCGACGTAGCGGTACCACGGATTGCTCACACCCGCCTCGACCGCAACGCGCGGCAGGCCCTCACCCAACACGCTCTTGCGATACGCCGCGTCCTGCTGCTCGAACACCTCGAGGCAGGGCATCGAAACCACCCGGACGGCAATGCCTTCGGCCTCCAGCGCCTTGGCGGCGTCGATCGCGATCGACACCTCGGAACCGGTGGCAAGCAGCGCGACCTGCGCCTTGCCCGACGGCTCGCGCAGCACATAGCCGCCGCGCGCCGCCCCGGCGGCCAGCGCATTGCTGTTGACCATCGCCGGCAAGGCCTGGCGGGTCAGGGCCAGAATCGTCGGACCGTTGGTCCGCTCGATGCCATGACGCCACGCGATCGCGGTTTCCGCCACGTCGCACGGCCGCCACACGTGTACGCCCGGAATCATGCGCAGGCTGGCGACGTGCTCGATCGGCTGATGCGTCGGGCCGTCTTCGCCCAAACCGATGGAGTCGTGCGTAAACACGTACACGGCTCGCTGACGCATGAGCGAACTCATGCGGATCGCATTGCGCGCATAGTCGGAGAACACCAGGAAGGTCGAGCCGAACGGGATCAGGCCGCCGTGCAGGGCGATGCCGTTGAGCGCGGCCGCCATGCCGAACTCGCGCACGCCGTAGTGGAGGTAATTGCCCGGATGACCCGGCGTGAACGACACCGCTTCCTTCCAATGCGTCAGATTGGATTCGGTCAGATCCGCCGACCCACCGACCAGTTCCGGCAGCACCGCCGCCAGCGCAGCGATGGCGCGCTGCGATGCCTGCCGCGTCGCCAGCTTTTCGCCCTTGGCGATCGTCTCGTCGATATAGGCGCCGAATTTCGCGGAGAACGCCGCCGGCAGCTTGCCTGCAACCCAGCGGTCGAACTCGGCCGCATCTTCGGGGTACGCCTTGCGATACGCCGCCAGCTTCTCGTTCCAGGCCGCTTCGGCGCTCCCACCGCGCGCGTGCGCGTCGAAGAACGAATACACCTCGGACGGGATCTCGAACGGCGCGTAAGGCCAATGCAGCGCTTCCCGCGCCTTGGCGACGCCGTCGACACCGAGCGCGGCGCCGTGCACACCGGCAGTGCCGGCCTTGTCCGGACTGCCCTTGCCGATGATGGTGCGGCAGGCGATCATCGTCGGCTTGTCCGACTTGCGCGCCCGCGCGATGGCATCCGAGACCGCGTTGACATCGTGACCGTCGACGCGCTCGGCGTTCCATCCATACGCGTGGAAACGCGCCACGGTATCGTCACAGAACCAGCCGGCAACCTTGCCGTCGATCGAGATGCCGTTGTCGTCATACAGGCAGATGAGCTTGTTGAGCCGGAGCGTTCCCGCCAGACTGCACACCTCGTGCGACACCCCCTCCATCAGGCAGCCATCACCCAGGAACACGTAGGTGTGGTGGTCGACGAGATTCGCATCGGACTTGTTGAAGCGCTGCGCGACGATCTGCTCGGCAATCGCCATGCCGACGGCGTTGGCCAGGCCCTGTCCCAGCGGGCCGGTGGTCGTTTCCACCCCCGGGGTCACGTCCACTTCCGGGTGTCCCGGCGCCTTCGAATGCAACTGACGGAAGCGCTTGATTTCTTCCATCGGCAGGTCATAGCCGGTGAGGTGCAGCAGCGCGTACAGCAGCATCGATCCATGGCCGTTCGACAGCACGAAGCGGTCGCGATTGAACCAGGACGGATTGGCCGGGTTGTGCTGCAGGTGGCGCCCCCACAATGCGACGGCGATCTCGGCCATGCCCATGGGCATGCCGGGGTGGCCCGAATTGGCCTTCTGCACGGCATCGACCGCCAGCATCCGCAGTGCGTTCGCGGCCAGAACCTCTTGGTTGGTATGCGTCATGTTCCTTAGCTCCTCAGCGCCCGAGCGCCTTCTTGCGCCGCTCCATCATGCGCCAGATGAACGGCGTGAAAATCAACTGCATCGCCAGTTCCATCTTGCCGGCAGGCGCCACGATGGTGTTCGGGCGCGACATGAAGGAGTCGTGCAGCATGTTCAACAGGTACGGAAAATCGATACCCTTCGGCTGCGCGAAGCGAATCACGACGAGGCTCTCGTCGGGCGTCGGGATTTCGCGCGCGATGAAGGGATTGGACGTATCCACCGTGGGCACGCGCTGGAAGTTCACGTGCGTACGGTTGAACTGCGGGCAGATGTAATGCACATAGTCGTGCATCCGGCGCAGGATGACATCGGTCACGGCCTCGGTCGAGTACCCGCGCTGCGCCTTGTCGCGATGGATCTTCTGGATCCACTCCAGGTTGATCACCGGAACGACCCCGACCAACAAGTCGGGATGACGCGCAAGGTTCACCTTGTCGGTGACCGCCCCGCCGTGCAGCCCTTCATAGAACAGCAGGTCCGTATCCTCTTCGAAGCGCTCCCAAGCCGTGAACGTGCCCGGTTCCTGGCCGTAGGGCGCAGCCTCTTCGGCATCGTGCAGGTACTTGCGGGTACGGCCGTTGCCGGTCTCGCCGTATTCGCGAAACGTGTTCTCGAGTTCTTCCAGCAGGTTCGCCTCAGGCCCGAAGTGGCTGAGATGGTAATTTCCCGCCTTCTCCGCTTCGGCCATGGCGACCCGCATTCCCTTGCGGTCGTAGCGGTGAAAGCTGTCGCCCTCGATGATCGCCGCCTTGATGCTCTCGCGCCGGAAAACCCGTTGGAACGAACGCGTCACCGACGTCGTACCGGCCCCGGAGGAGCCGGTGATCGCGATGATCGGATGCTTGGTGGACATAACGCTTCCTCGATTTGAAACTTTTGTCTTTTGATTTGGAAAAAGTTGCGCCCGCCGCCTACTCGCGGAACAGCCCGCGCGCGTTGAAGAGCGGCGTGTCTCTGCCGCCCGCCGCCGCCGGCGTCTCGGCGTGATAACGCTCGATGCGCTCGACCTCTTCGCGCGACCCGAATACGAAGCCGATGCGCTGGTGGGTCGATTCGGGCTGCACCTGCAACATCGGACCATATCCGGTGCTCGCGCGCCCGCCCGCCTGCTCCATCAGCATGCCGATGGGATTGGTTTCGTACAGCAGCCGCAGACGCCCGGGCTTCTTCGGATCCTTGGTGTCGCGCGGATACAGGAATACGCCGCCACGGGTCAGGAGGCGGTGCGCTTCCGCCACCAGCGACGCGACCCAGCGCATGTTGAAGTCCTTGCCGCGCGGGCCGTTTACCCCCGCCAGGCATTCCTCGATGTACACGCGGACGGGCGCTTCCCAGAAGCGGCTGTTGGACGCATTGATCGCAAACTCCTTGGTCTGCGCCGGAATCGTCATCTGCGGATGGGTGAGCACGAATTCGCCCAATTCCGGGTCGAGGGTGAAGCCCTGCACGCCCCGCCCGACCGTCAGCACGAGCATCGTCGTCGGACCATAGACGGCGTAGCCGGCGGCGACCTGCTCCGCGCCGGGGCGCAGGAAGTCCTCGATCGTCGCCCGGCGCCCGCCCTCCGGCGCACGCAGGATCGAGAAGATGCTGCCAACCGAGACGTTCACGTCGATATTGGAAGATCCGTCGAGCGGATCGAAGGCGACGAGATATTCGCCCTCGCCGGCCGCTTCATTGATCCAGGGTTCGTCGCGCTCCTCGGAGAGCAGGCCGCGCGCGTGGCCGCTCCACTGCAGGCAGTGCAGGAAGGTTTCGTCGGCCAGAACGTCGAGCTTCTGCTGGGACTCGCCCTGGACGTTGGTATTGCCCACCGCGCCGTGGATGCCGCTCAATGCGCCATAGGCAACTTTGCGCGAAATCGCCTTGCATGCCAGCGCAATGTTGAGCAGGATGCTGTTGAACGCCCCGGAAGCCTGCGGAAAACGCCGCCGTTCTTCGATCAGGAACTGCGTCAAGGTGATTTTCTTTTCCAACATCGCTCTTGTCTCCAGATAACCAGAAATCGTCCCGGGAATCCCCCGCCCCGGCTTTAGTCTTGCCCAGCCTGCGCCGCGATGCGCCGCAAATCTTCCAAATCGGCCCAGCGCCGGGGAAAGCCCGGCTGGATCGCGTCCCACGGTTGCTCCGGATCTCCCAGATTCGGCAACACGCAGTCGGCACCGGAAAAATCATCCTGATCGGTATACGAACTGGGCGTCACGACAACCGCAATGTCGGCCGCTCGCGCCGCCCGGACCCCTCCCTGGGAATCCTCGATGGCCAGCGCCTCGGATGCGGCAACGCCAAGGCGATCCAGGCAGGCGAGGTAGACATCCGGGGCGGGTTTTTTCTTCGGAACCTGATCCCCCGCAACGATACAGGCAAAATGGCCGCGCCACGCCGGCCCCAGCACGGGCGCCAGCAGCGAATCCACGTTGGCCTCGGTGGTCGTCGTGGCGATGCCCATCGACACGCCTTCCGCGCGCAGCTGGTTCCAGAGCCGCAGCACGCCCGGCCGCAGCGTGATCCGCCCGGCGGTGAGATCGTCGACATAGATTTCCGTCTTGCGGCGATGAATCCCCGCCACTTCTTCAGCGGGCATTTCCATGCCCCTGGCGCGGAAATACGCCGTGATGCGCTCCTTGCCTCCGGTCACCCGCAGGAGCTGGCGATATTCGTCCTGCGACCAGGACAGGCCGATGCCAAGATCCGCAAATGCCGCGTTGAATGCCCGACGGTGCAGTTCCTCCGTTTCGGCAATCGTTCCATCCACGTCGAACAAGACCGCTTTCAGCATCCGAACAAAACTCATGGGCAGAGTACGGGAACCGCCGATTTTACGATTCCCATTTCAATAAAATCCATTAAATATTTTTGGGATAGCGCATAATTATAAATTATGACACGGCGAGCAATCACCGTACGGCAATTGGAAATCCTCGACGCGGTGGCGCGAGAAGGCAGCGTCACCGCCGCCGCCAACGTACTGCACCTGACGCAGCCTGCGGTGTCCATGCAGTTGCGACAGCTCGAAGACCAACTCGAAATCGCGCTGTTCGAACCGGTGGGCCGCGGCCTGCAGATCACCGAACCGGGCCGGGAGCTGGCCGCGCTCGGCGGCGATCTCCTGCGGCGCATGGACGAATTCGTCAATGCCGCGCGCGATCTGCGCGGCGTGCGGCGCGGTCGGGTCCGACTCGGCGTGGTCGGCACCGCGATCTATTTCGCGCCCCGGCTGCTGGCCCAGTTCATCAAATCCCACCCCGGTCTCGATCTCAAGCTCAACATCTACAACCGAGAGCACATGCTCGAGCAGCTGCAGTTCTACAACATCGACCTCGGCATCATGGGGCGGCCACCGGACGGAACCAACCTGGTCGGAACGCCCTTCGCGCCCAATCCCCTGGCGATCGTGGCGTCGCCGTCCCACCCGCTGTCGCTGCGACGGGAAATCACCCCCGAAGACCTCGAACACGAACCGTTCATCGTGCGCGAACCGGGTTCGGGAACCCGCATCGCGATGGATCGCTACTTCGCCGAAGCCGGCGTTCAGGTGGACGCGATCATGGAGACGGACAGCAACGAGACGATCAAACAAGCCGTGATGGCGGGCATCGGCATCGGTTTCCTGTCGCTGCATACCGTGCGACTGGAGCAGGCCGCCGGCCGCATCGTTCCGCTGAACGTCGCCGGCCTGCCGCTGCGACGCCAATGGTTCGTCGTCCACTCGCGCCAGCGCAACCTGACCCCCGCGGCGGCCGAGTTCCGGGAATACCTCTTGCGCGAAGCCGACGATCTGATGCGGGCCGCACTGTAAGCGCCGCCTGCCGGCGATCGGGCGGCGGCAGGCCGTGCACGGACCTCAGAACATGCCGGCGATCGCCGAATACACCCCCAGCCCGGTCGTCAGGGCGATGATCAGCAGCACCGCCTTCTCGTAGGTCCCCCGCAGGCGCACCGCCGGCGGCAAGCGCCGCGCCAGCAGATAGAGAAACCCGAGCACCACCGGCAGCAGCAGCGCATTCATGACCTGCACCCCGACGCTCACCCGCACCAGGTCGACGCCCGATGCCACGACGATCGCCGCCGTCCCCAGCGCCAGCATGTAGACCCCATAAAACCACGGTGCCTGGCGAAAGGTCTGGTCGAGCCGGTGCTGCGCTCCCAGCGCCTCGGCCAACGCGCGGGCCGCCGTCAGGGTCACGACGATCGTGGCGACCAGCGCGGACCCGGTCAGACCCAGGCCGAACAGCACCCGGCCCACCATTGGCCCCAGGGCGTGCGTGAACGCCTGCGCGATCTGCGGCACGTTGTCGAGCGCCACCCCCTTGGCCGCAGTACCCAGGCCGGCCGCCGTGGCGACCAGGACTGCGGCCATGATCACCTGGGTGGCCACGGCGCCCAAGGCGGTATCCCAGCGGGCCGCACGCAGATCCTCCGCCCGCAGCCCCTTCTCCACCACCGAGGACTGCTGGAAAAACACCATCCACGGCATCAGCACCGCGCCGATGTTGGCCGCCACCAGGTACTGGTAATCGGCGCTATGCCAGGGAACCGACATCGATCCGCGAACCATGTCCGGCAAACCCGGATGGGCCATCCACGCCACCAGCAGAAAGACAATCTCGAACGAACCGATCGCCATGGCAATGCGCTCGACGGTGATGTAGGAGCCCCGCACCACCATGAGGCTGAGGCCCACGAAGACGATCCCCATCGTCCAGGAAACCGGAACCCCGAACAGCTGCCCGACGCCGGCCAGTCCGCTCAACTCGCTCAGTAGCGCGCCGATGCAGGCAACGATGAGCGTACCGACCGAAACCCAGGCCCACCCGCGGCCGTAGTGCTCCTGAATGAGCGCGCCGTGCCCTTTGCCGGTCAGCACTCCCAGGCGCACTGTCAGCTCCTGCACGACATAGAGAATGGGGATCAACAGGAACTGCAGGGCGAGCAGCCGATATCCCCAGGATGCGCCGCTCTGGGCGGCGGTGATGACACTGCCCGCATCGGTGTCGGCCAGCATCACCACCACACCGGGTCCGGCAACCAGCAGGAACCGGCGCCATCCCGGGAACCGGAACTGCGCAGCAGGCTGTCGAGATCCAGCGGCGCCGGATGGCTCCGGCGCAGGAACGTGGGGGACGGGGGTAGGGTCGCTCGGGATCGGTTTCAACAGCCGGCTATATCGGACAAGGTTAGGTGCCTACTGACGGATCGCCTCCGCCTCGATCTGCATCGTCACTTCGTCGCCCACGAACGGGACGTAGGCGTTGAGCCCCCAGTCCGAACGCTTGATCGACCCCGTAATGATAGCCCCACACACGTAATGCTTGTCCATCCGCATTCCGCAGCGCGTCGGCTGCACATGCAGGGTCACCGGCTTGGTCACCCCCAGCATGGTCAGCTTGCCCTGGACCGGCACCGACGTGCCCGGCACGAGATGGAAGGTCGCGGACTGGAACCGCAATGCCGGAAACTTGGCCACGTTGAAAAACGTCTTGCTGCGCAGGTGCTCGTCGCGCTTGGCGAACCCGGTGAAGATGGACGCGGCATCGATCCGGGCGGATACCGACCCGGCGTGGGTCTGCTCGTCGTAGACCAAGGTTCCGCTCGTCGCCGTGAACTCGCCCCGCATCACGGAAAACCCGAGGTGGGCGATCGAAAAACTCGGGTAGGTATGGGCAGAGTCCAGCACGAAGTGTTCCGGCGCCGCGAAGGCGGGAGCAGCGCTGGCCGCGCCGATTGCGGCAACCAGGGCGATGGCAAGACGCGCGTTGCGAAGCATGGTCGATTTCCTTCCAAAAGATGGGATGGGAAGCATACCGCCGCACCCCTCCCCCCACGCATTCGAATCGTCTGAACACAGGATTCACCCGGATTTCCCCCGCCCACGGAGGAACCGTGGCAGATGGCATCCCACCCAATGGTTATTTTTCCCGGGCCGGCGCATCCCGCCGCAGCGGGACGATTCCGATACGCACGCCGCGGGTATTGCGCATTCGGCCGGAACTAGGATGGGCCTCTAATGACAA
>JAJYBQ010000307.1 GCA_021778935.1 Pseudomonadota bacterium
AGTCGCGCCACATCGAAACGACAGGTAACAGTCCGATCAGCCGCTCCTCACCGCCTTGCGCCGGCGGCGCTTCGCTCCAGGCGCTCAGCGCGGAGACCCCGGTCCGGCCGCGCGCGGAGGCGTTCACCGCCAATTCCCAGGCAGGCAGATAATAGCCGTTCGGTTCGACCGCGCGTTCGGCCAGCGCGCGCCATTCACCCGCGGGAACTTCCACGAGCGGCGCGAACGCAATGCCATGCGGGGAGCTCGCCGCGGTTGGCACGCGCTTGCCCGTGGCGCCGCCGACCGATGCGCGACGGACCACCGCTGTATCCGCAATGTCGACCACGGCCCCGTTTCCCCGTTCGCGAGCGTTGGCGCTGCCGTAGCGCGCTCCACTGCTTTCTCGGAAAGACGGTACTGGAAAGTCTGGAAAATACCGTTGGCCCCCGGATTCAAATTGAGCGGTAATGTTAATCCGGCGTTTAGATTCCAGCCTGAACTGCGGGAATCACCGGCTGGGCGGAACGAAATGGTCGCGCTCCGTCGCGGTTTGCCCGGTGGCGGTGTCGGTCGCCTTGACCTCGATGCCGACAGGGCTCTGAGGCACCATGCTGCTCTTTACCTGCACGGAGAGGCGGATTTCGCGCGTCTGGTCCTGTCCGACGTCGACGACAAGCCTGCCATCCGCGCCGCGTTGGGTGCCGGGGACGTGCAACTCCGCTCCCGGAAGGCCGGACACGTCCAGCGCGAAGGTCCGCTCCAGGCCCTTGTTCAGAATGCGCACGGTGTAATCGTTGCGGACGCCGCCATCCGACAGCTGCACAAAAAGCGGATTGCGGTCATGGAGCACATTGATTCCCATGGAACTGCGGGTTGCCAGCGCATACACCATGATGCCGCTGACTAGCGCGATGATTCCCGCGTAAAGGAGCGTCCGCGCCCGGATCAGGCGATAGATCGGTGGCTTGCCGGCCTTGCGGCGCTGACTGTTGATGTCGGTATCATAGGCGATCAAGCCCGTCGGGCGACCGATCTCGCTCATGACGGTGTCGCAGGCATCGATGCACAGGCCGCACTGGATGCAGCCGAGCTGGACTCCCTCGCGAATATCCACCCCGGTGGGGCAGACATTGATGCATTGGTGGCAATCGATGCAGTCGCCGGCCGGCTCGCCGTGCGCGCGCAGTTGTTCCGCCTTCTTGACGGATACCCGCGGCTCTCCCCGATCGAGGCGATAGGTGACGTTGAGCGCCCATTCGTCGGTCAGAGCGGCCTGAATCCGCGGCCACGGGCACATATAGATGCAGACCTGCTCGCGGGCGTGGCCCGCGAAGGTGTAGGTGGTGGCGGTAAGGATGGCGATCCACAGATAGGCGACGAACGGTGCCTGAAGCGTCGCGAGATCCTTCACGAGCGTCGGCGCGTCCGAGAAGTAGAGAACCCATGCGCCACCGGTCCACCATGCGATCATCAGCCAGATGAAATGCTTGGTGATCGCCTGGCGAATGTGCGTGAACGTCCATCCCCGCTTGTCGCTCAGGATCCGTTCGCGGCGGTCGCCTTCAACGAGGCGCTCCACCGCATAGAACAGATCGGTCCAGATGGTCTGCGGACACATATAGCCGCACCATACCCGGCCGGCCACCGCATTCATCAGAAACAGCGTCATCGCCGCGATGATCAACAGGCCGGTAAAATAATAAACCTCCTGCGGCCACAGTTCGATGAAGAAGAAATAGAACCGGCGATGCGGGAAATCGATGAGGACGGCCTGGTTCGGCAGCCCGGGTCCCCGATTCCAGCGTACGAACGGCAGCAGATAATAGACGCCGAGCACCACGCCGAGGATTGCCCATTTGATCCGGCGAAACCTGCCGTGAACGGCCTGCGGATAGACCTTCTTGCGGGCTTCGTAGAGTGGGCCTTCGATGATGGTTTCGTCCATGGCTGTCGGCGATCCACAATGTTCAGGCGAAACCCGCAAGGGGCCTGGAGGAGAGGGGAGTGATCTTTAGTAACCCTCGCTCAAAGCCTCGCCTTGCGGTAGCTCAAAAGGACCGGCGTGCGCGGCAGGTCACGAAAACGCGTTGCCGCTTCGCAATCCGAGTTTCTTGAACACGATCGCCGCCGGGCAAAATCCGGTGAACGACGACTGGATCATGTTGAACCCGGCAAAGGCGGTCAGCAGGTACCAGTACGGGTTGACCCACCAGCCGAGAGCGAGGCCAAGCAGCACGACGCATCCGGCGAATCTGAGAACAGCTCTATCGATATTCATGACTAGTTCCTCTTCTGGTTTAATATAATCATCACGCCGCAAGCCCGGCCATCGTCCATGCGACGATGGCTCTGGCGTCCATCGCGCCCGAGGTCCGCGCGATCTCGCGGCCGCCCTGCATCAGGAGAAGTGTCGGGATGCCACTGATCCCCAGGCGCGAAGAGACGGCAGGTGCCGTATCGGCGTTGAGCTTCAAAAGACGAACCTTCGGCTCGAGCTCCCGAGCCGCGCGCTCGAACATCGGCGCCATCGCGCGGCAGGGGCCGCACCACGGCGCCCAGACGTCGACGAGAACCGGGATGTCGCT
>JAJYBQ010000047.1 GCA_021778935.1 Pseudomonadota bacterium
GAGAGCTGGACCGTGTTGGGATCGAAATGCTCGCGGTGGACCTGCTGCGCCCGAAACAGCAGATCGTTGAAGGGAAGCGCGAACAGCGCCTCGATGCGTTCCTGGGTCCACTGCGGTTGGGGAACCGACATGATGAAATTGCCTCAAAGGAATAAGGGGAGCCGACAGCCTTCAAGTATTACACTTTCCGCATATGAGACTTTCTCACAAGCGTCGGTGTGTCTTCCTGGTAGCGCTGCTGGCCTGTGGGGCCGCCGCGGCGCATCCCCATCTGCTCGGGGCGCAACCCCCGCCCGGTGGCCGGGCGCCCGCGGTGCGGGAGTTGCGCTTGCGATTCTCCGAGGCGCTGGAGCCGATGCTCTCGACGGTGCACTTGGAAGCGAGTGGCGGCGAGGCGATGGGGGAGCCGACCGCGACGGTGGCCCGCGCCGATCCGCGTATCCTGGTCTTGCGCTTGCATGGGAAATTGGCCGCCGGCCGCTACCGGGTCCGTTGGGCGGCGGTTGGCGCCGACGGACACCGGACCCATGGCGCCTATTGGTTTACCGCATCGCCTTGATCCTCCTACTTGCCCTTTGCGGAGCCGTTCACGCCGCCGCGCTGATGTTCTGGTTCGGGGCGCTTTCCCTGGAGCGCGTGCTGGGCGTCCGTCCGGCGTGGGACGAACGCAGGGCATTTCGCGCCGCGGCGCTCATCGCGGTGGCGGCGGGCTTGTTGTGGCCGGCGGTGGAGACGGGGGTCGTGCTGGGGGATCCCTCGGCGATGGCCAATTTCCGGCAGATCGGTTTCGTAATGAGCCAGACGTCGTTCGGCCAGATCTGGTCGGCCCGCCTGACGATCGTTCTCGGCGCGACGATTCTTGCATGGCTGCCTGCGGAACCCGATGCCGTCTGGCGGGAGCGCAGCATCTACGTCCTGGTGGCGGCGGCGCTGGCAAGCGTGGCCATGGTCGGTCATGCCGCGGGGGTGTCCGGCCTGCCCGGCATCGTCGAACGGCTTACCGCGGCCTTGCACCTGCTCGTTGCGGGAGCGTGGCTCGGCGCGCTGCCGGTCCTCTACTCGTTCATTGCGCGCCTGCGGCCGCACGTGCTGGCGGAGTTGCTGCGGCGATTCTCCGTGTATGGACAGGCGCTGGTCGCGACGGTCGTTGCCACCGGTCTGCTCAATGCCTGGTTCCGGATCGGCGGCGTTGCGGCGCTGATCCAGGCCGACTACGCCCACGTGCTGATCGGGAAGGTCGCGCTCGTCGCTGGAATGGGACTGGCGGCGCTGCTCAATCGTGGCCGGTATACGCCCGCCCTCGACAGCCGCGATCCGCAAGCGCAATGGGAAGCGGAGCGGGGCTTGCGCCTGAGTATTGCACTCGAATTTGCTCTGGGTGTGGCCGTCGTCGCCGTGGCGTTCCTGCTGGGCGTCATGGACGCGCCGCAGTAGCCGCAATCTTGCGCATGTCGTCCGGGCCGAGGTCGTAGACGCCGCTCAGCCGACCCAGAGCACGATCCCTGCGGCGAACACGCAGTAGATGCCGAAATAGTGCCAGTGCCCGCGCTCCAGCCAGCCCGAGAGCCAGCGCAGCGCGGCGAGCCCGGCGAGGAACGAGAAGACCATGCCGACGACGTCGGGGGTGAGGGCGTGCAGCCATCCGTTCGGGTGCTGGATCGCGCTTGCGGCGCCCGTCTTGAACAGCCGGTGCAATTCCTTCACGAGCACGGCGGGGGTGAGTGCGACCGCCAGCGCGAAACTGAATTCCTCCGCTTGCCGGCGGCCGATCCGCAGCGCAAGGCCGGTCGAGATGGTGGCGCCGGAGCGCGAAAATCCGCGAAAGGGCAGGCACAGGCCTTGCACAGCACCGATCCACAGGGCGCGTCGCGTCGTCAGCGATCCCGAACCGGATCGCGGCAGGCGCGCCGAGGTGATGATGAGCACGGCGGCAGCCAGGAGCGCAGCGGCCATCAGCCGGGCATTGCCGAACAACTGTTCGATCTCGAAATTCGGCGCGTTGTGGGCGAAGCCGCGCTTGATCGTTTCCTGCAGGGTCAGCCCGACGACGCCCGTCGCTGCGGTGGCGATCACGATGTACCAAGCCTGGCGGCGGAATTCCGCCACCGACGAGAAGTAGGTTCTGCGCCACGCCTGCCAGAAGTACACGATGACGGCAAACATGGTGCCGGTGTGGAGCATGACCAGGAGCATGGTCATCGCCGGTGTGGTGGGGTCCAGCCCCATGAGTTTTTCGGCGACGATCACATGGGCGGAACTCGATACGGGCAGCAGTTCCGCGGCGCCCTGGACGAGGGCGAGAATCAGGATGTGCAGGAGATCCATGAGCGTGGTGGCGTGCCCGGACACGTTCCATGCGCGGAATGCGTCCATGCCGTCAGGCTGTCAAAACGGCGGAGCGTAGCAGTTTCCCGGTTGCTCATGCCATTCCGCCGTCGCTGTGCATCCGCGGATAGCATGCGCCCGCCGCCTTGCGGTTGAATTCCGGGATCGGGACCGGACGATCGATCAGATAGCCCTGGTAGGTGTGGCAGCCCAACGACGAAAGAAAATCGAGCTGCTCGTCGGATTCGACACCCTCCGCGACCAGGTCGAGTTCCAGGCTTCGGGCGAGCGCAATGATGGTCCGGACGATAGCCGTGTCGTTGGTGTCGTGGGGAAGCCCATCGATGAACGAGCGATCGATTTTCAGTGCATCGAGCGGGAGACGCTTGAGATAGGCAAGCGACGAGTGCCCGGTGCCGAAGTCATCGAGGGAAAAGCGCACCCCGAGACGCCGGAGTGCAACCATCTTGGCGATGGCGTCCTCCATGGCATCCATCATGCTGCTTTCGGTCAGTTCGAGGCGCAGTCGGGATGGGTCGGCACCGCTGGCATCGAGCGCATCGCGAACCTGCCCGACGAAGTCCGGGTGCTGCAGTTGGCGCGCGCTGATGTTCACGGACAAGGTCAGCGCCGAAAACTCCGGCATCGTGCGCCAGTTCGCCAGCAGGAGGCAGCCCTGCGCGAGGACCCAACGGCCGAGCGGAAGGATGAGGCCCGAGTCTTCGGCGATGCGGATGAACTCGCCGGGAAGCCGGATTCCCTGCGTCGGATGGATCCACCGGAGAAGAACCTCCGCTCCGGTGCAATGCATTGCGGCGTCGACCTGCGGCTGCAGGTACAGCGCGAAGGACCGAGCCTGGATCGCGTCGCGGAGTTCTTCGAGCATCGCCGCATTGCGGCTTACGATCGATTGCATCTGCGGATCGAAAAAGCGGATCGCGTTGCGACCGGACGACTTTGCCTGGTACATCGCCAGGTCGGCGTGCCGGAGCAGCTCCTCCACCGGCTCGTGGTTCGCCTGGAAAAGCTTCACCCCGATGCTGGCGCCACTGTGGCGATCCTGCCCCGCGATGCGGTATGGGATGTTGAGCGCGGCGAGGATCTCCTCCGCCGCGCTCGTCGCCAGGCTGGCTGCCTCCGCCGCATCGGTCGCGAGATCCTCGATCATGATCACGAACTCATCCCCGCCCAGGCGGGCGGCGGTGTCCCCGGTGCGCAGGCAGGAGGTGATTCGTTGTGCCACCTGGACCAGCAACTGGTCTCCGGCGTTATGTCCCAGCGTATCGTTCAGAATCTTGAAGTCGTCGAGATCGACGAACAGCAACGCGCCAAACGACGCCCGGCGTGCGCTCGAGTCGAGCGCGTGGTGCAGGCGGTCGAGCAGCAGGCGGCGGTTCGGCAGGAGCGTCAGCGGGTCGTAGAAAGCCAGGCGGCGGATTTCCTGCTCCGCGACCTTGGCCTCGGTGATGTCTTCCACGATGTACCACTGCGGGTGCTCCGGCCCGTCCTGGGGGATTTCGATGCCATGGATGCGCAGGGTGATGGCGGCGCCATCCGGGCGCGCATATTCCACGTTCCATGGCTGGTGGCGGGGGGATGCCATGGCGGTGCCGTTGCCGGCGGCGACCTTGCAGGGAAGGAGATGGCGCGAGAACCGCGACTCCATATCGCGCATCGCGCGGCCATCGGGTGATCCGCCAAGCATGTTGCACAGCGCGCCGTTCCATTCGGTAAAACGCCCCTGGACGTCGGTGAGGACGATGCCGAAGGGAGACCGATCGAACAGGGCCTTCAGGCGGGCGTTGCCTCGGGCGAGCGCCTCTTGCGCGAACGCCCGTGCCGCGCGCATCCGGAGGAACTGGTAGACCGTGAGCGCGAGCGCGCCGCCGAGAATCCATGCGGCCGGGCGAACCCACACGGTCGCCCCCCTGGCACGCCAGCCGTCGATCGGCCGTACGGCGATTTCCCAGCTGCCCCCGGGGGTGTGAATCGGTGCGCGCAGGGCATCGGTTTCGAACAGCTCGGGATCGCCGAAGAATCCCGGACCATCCGTTCCGGATCCATCGCGTCCGCGTAAGGCCACCTGCATGCCGTCGGTGGTCGGTCGGATTCCGGCGCTGGCATACAGCCCGTCGGCATTGATGACCGTACTCAGCAGGCCCCAGTAGTGGCCGCTGGGGTCGAGGAATACCGGCACACGATAAATAAATCCTATTCCGCCCTGTTTGAGGCGTACCGGACCGGCGAGTCGCGGCGCGTGATCCCGGATCGCGCGCTGCACCGCCGGCCATTGGTCCGGTACATCGGGGTAATAGAGTCCGATGGCGCGTTCGTTCCCCGTTTCCGGGTAGACATAGGTCAGGTGGTTGTCGGGCGCCAAGCCGATGTTGCGCAGGATATGCCCTTGGATGTACAGCGTTCGCAGCATGCTGCGCGCTGTATGGGCATTGAGCTTGGGGTGGGCTTGCACATAGGCTACCAGTCCGCTGTTGAGGAACATGGTGGCATTGAGCACGCCATCGAGGGCCGCACGTTTGTCTTCCAGGAAACGCAACGCGCGGTCATGCAGGACCGCTTCGGCGCGCACTTGATCGACGCCAGCCCGGTATTCGCCCCCGAGTCCGACGAGCAGCCACACGAGCGCCGCCAAAAGGGCATTGAAAGAACGGCCCATTGGCAAGGAGGAAGTCATGGTGTGCGGTGTCTGTCGCAATTCCGGAACGCCAGGGTCGCGGCGTCACCGAGTTCCCGTCGGGGACGCAGGATTGCTTCGAAATTCATCGGGGGATGGTGGTACGGTCGGGGAGGAGCGACAACGCGATGCCGTGGATCGGCCGATTTTCTTTCGTTGGGAAGCGGAGTTCGGAGAGAGAGCGAGCCTGAGCCGGGACCGATTGTAATGAATCGCCCCTGCCGTGGGAAGTTGCCGCACCCGCAAGGTGATGCCGGGGTCGATCTTCCGGTGGCACGGACCGGATTGTCCATAATACGAGTGTGCTGCGGATCAACGTGGAGCGAATCGATGCGAATCTGGACCGTCCATCCCCGGTACCTCGATCCCAAGGGGCTGGTTGCGTTATGGCGGGAGACGCTGTTGGCCCGGGCGGTCCTGCGCGGGGAGACCAAGGGCTATCGTCATCACCCGCAGTTGCAGCGGTTCCAGGCGCAGGATGATCCTGTTGCGGCGATCGACACGTATCTTGCCGCAGTGCTGGCCGAGGCACAGTCGCGAGGCTATTCCTTCGATCCGACAAAGATCGGTCCGACGCGCATGTCGAGCGCGATGACCTGCACGGAGGGACAACTGCGAACCGAGTGGCGCCATCTCCTGGAGAAACTGCGGCTTCGCAGTAGCGCCGATTTCGCGCGTTGGCAGGCTGTCGCCGCGCCGCAGGCGCACCCCTTGTTCCGGATCATTGCCGGTGGGGTGGAACCCTGGGAGCGGGTGGCCTGAATCGCCACGGCGAGTGGCCCCGGCGTTGCAACGTGCTGCGACGGACTCCAACAAGAATGATAGTTATTCGCGCCAATAGAGGCGTCCGTGGAGGAAATTCCCGAAACCATCTCCCGCAGGGGAAAAGGTGAGGCAAACTATGGTCAGCGCCTCGCCAATCGGGCACAAGACCCGGCACGGCGTGCACCGACCCGTTCGCAGGAATCCCCCCGCTGCCAGGATCGGCGTGCGGCGGCTCACTCGAGAGTGACCATGTCCAAGGGCAGATCCAGGCAGTTGCCGGGCGATCGCGCCGTTCCACGGCAGGCGGTCTTGCTGGATCAGGCGCGCCTGCTGCAGTGGGACGAGGCGATGGCCACCGGTATTCCCGTAATCGATGCGCAGCATCAACACCTGCTGGATATTTTCCGGCGCATCGCGCAGGCCGGCGAAATGTCGCCGGAAGCGGTCACGGGGTTCCTTGATGAGTTGGGCGATTATTCTCGTTCTCACTTCCAGGAGGAAGAGCGCCTCATGCAGAGCGGGCGGATCAGCCCGGAGCATCGCGCCATGCATCGGCAAGCGCATGCGCAATTCACCGACTTTCTGCAACGCACCCGATCCTTGATCGGGCATTTCCTTGGCGTGGTGCGCGCCGAATTGCTGGTGTTCTTGGCGCAATGGCTGCTGCATCACATCATGGAGATCGACCAGGCCATGGCGTGGGAGGTCCAGTCCCGCCAGGGCGGCACGGAACCGGTCAACGGCGCCGAAGTGCCCCGCGGCAAAGCGCGGTTGCGCGTCTTCCAGCTTCTGGGCGAGCTGTCCGATGGGCTCGGCGAAACCACGCTGGATCTGCTGACGCAGCAGAAGAAGTTGCTCGACTTGCAGGTGTTGCACCGGGCGCTTTTGCAATCGGCCGACGTGCTGATCCACAATTGGAACGAGCAGGAAATTCTCGACAGCCTTTGCCACAGATTGACGCAAGATGCGCTGTTCTGCTCGGTCTGGATCGGCAAGCCCGGGGAATCGGGAATATTCGATGTTCTCGCGCTGGCCGGGGAGGGAGCGGATCAGGTCCGGAAATCGCCGCCGAGGCTTACCGATGGCGAGACGGCGTCGGTCGCAACCAAGGCATGGAATCGTCGTGGCGTGGTCGTTTGCAACGATACGTTGTCGGACGACACCTTGCGGCCCTGGCATGCGGAATTCGCCGTGCACGGGTGGCACAGCGTGCTCGCGATTCCGATCGCGCGGGGCGGTCAAATGTGGGCGGTGTTGGTGTTCGCATCGTCGCGCCCCGGCTGTTTTGACGAACAGACGACGGAGGTGTGTTGCCGCGTCGCTGCGTTGCTGGGGTACGGTCTCGACGAGTTCGATCTGAAGAGCCGCATTCGTCTCTTGCAGGAGCGCGATGCGCGAATGGCGCGCACGGACGCGCTCACGGGATTGCCGAATCGTTTCGCGCTCGAGGAATACCTGCCGCAGGCCATCTCCCGCGCGCTGCGGCGGGGGAAGTCCCTGGCCGTGGGGATGATGGACCTGGATGATTTCAAGCCGATCAACGATCAACTGGGACACGAAGCCGGTGACGAATTGCTGCGGCGGGTTTCCCAGGGCCTGCGCGTCCTGCTGCGCGATTCGGACTTCATTTCCCGTCTCGGTGGTGACGAGTTCGTCATGGTGTTCGAGGATCTCGATTCCGGGCAGGAGCATGCCCAGCTGACAATGGTGCTCACCCGCCTGCATCAGGCGGTGGAGACGTCTTTCGCGCTGGGTGGGGAATCGGACCACGTCGTGTGCATCGACATGAGCATGGGAGTCGCGCTGTATCCCAATGATGGCGTCGAGGCCGAGCTGCTGTTGCGCCACGCCGATGCGGCGATGTACCAGGCCAAGCAGAGGAAGCGGGATCGGTCGCGGTGGTGGGCGCTCGGCGCAGCGCTGGCGTCGGAACAGCGCGAGGAGACATCGTTCGATGCGTTCGGTGAGGAGGCGCGGGAGCTGATGCGGACCTTGGCGCCGCATCTGGATGCGTTGGCGGAGAAGTTCACCATCGCGTTCTATCAGGAGCTGGAGACCCAGGCGGGTTGTCAGAGCATTCTCGCCGCGCTTTCCGAGGACGAGATTGATGCGCTCAAGCGCAAGCAAACTGCGCACCTGCGGTTTCTTCTGGATCCCCGCGCCACCGAGGATGAGGTGATCGGGACGGCGCAGCAGCTCGGCACCGCCCATGGCCTCATCGGCGTAACGGGAGCATGGATGACCTGGGCCGTCGGCATGTATCGCGACCTGTTGCGAGCGCATCTGGATGGCATGCTGTTCACGGCACGTACCCGCTACCGGATTCTGCGTGCCGCCGATATCCGCCTGCAACGGGATCTCGAGAATCAGCTGCATGCGACGCAAGACGTGCTGGAGCAGTATCAGGCGCTGCTGGCCCGGCCGATCGGCGGCCGGACGCTCGCAACCGATTGGATTGCGGTCGAACTCGATGCCCTCGCGGCACTGCCTGGCATGCGTGTTGCGTTGGTGTGGCGGCCCGATCCGAAGAACTGGCTGGTGGTCGAACGCGCATCGGGGGAGCGCGCCGATGCGCTGGTCGAGGCCTTTCGGGAACGGGACCTGCACCCGACCCTCGATCCGCGCGATGCGCGCGGTCGGGGTTTGGTCGCGATGACGTGGCGGTCGGATTCGCAGCAGGAAACGAGGAATTTTTCGGCGGAGGTCCGGGCCGAACCTTGGCGGAAGCTGATGGAGCAGTTCGGCATCCGCAGCGCGGCGACGATCCCGATTCACCAGCGGGATGCGATCCATGCCGTGCTGATGCTGTTCGGCGCCTATCCCAACCAGTTTTCCCCCGGGTGGATGCGAACCTGGCGTATTTCCCTGCAGCACCGCTGGGATGCGGTGGCCGCCGCCTGGCACCACCGCGGGCGGGCCATCGACAAGGGGCAGGCCGCGCACATCCGTGCGCTGCTGTACGGAGGCGGGCTCGAGATGTTCTTCCAGCCGATCGTAAGTCTTGCCGACGGCGCGCTGCGGAAGGTCGAGGGATTGGCGCGGTTGCGGACACCGGAGGGCGAGATTCTGACGCCGGAGCGGTTTCTGCCGGCGTTGGGGGACACGGACCTCGACTCGCTCTTCCGGCAGGGCCTGACCCAGGGACTCGGCCACCTTCGTCGCTGGCGCGATCAGGGCATGGATTTCGATCTGTCGATCAATATCGCACCGAGCTCGCTGGTTCATCCCGATAGTGCGCGATGGGTCGACGAGGCGCTGCGCGAGGCCGGGGTGGCACCGTATCACCTGACGCTGGAGCTATTGGAGAGTCAGTCCCTGGAAGATGATGCCGTTGATGAGTCAATCAGCCGCATTGCCGTGAGCGGGGTGAAATTTGCGCTGGATGACCTGGGAGCGGGATTCAGCAATCTGAATCGCCTGGCGGGATTGCCCTTCCAGCTGATCAAGATCGATCAGAACATCGTCCGGGACATTCTGTCGGATCCGATCAAGTCCTTGAGTCTGATCCGAACGCTCGTGCAGGTCGGGCAGGACCTGGAACAGGATGTCGTGGTCGAGGGTCTGGAAGACGCCGGCATCATCGAAGCGGCGATTCGCTTGGGTTGCCGCCTGGGGCAGGGGTACGGGTTGGGCCGGCCGATGCCGGCGGCCGCCTTGACGGACTGGATCGAAAACCGGGCGTATCGCGGCTCGCCCGGTCGACGCCTGCAGAGTTGGCCCGGTGCCCTGGCGTACGAGTGGATGGTGATGCATGACCCGTTGCACTTGCGCCATCCGGGCACGCTGGTCTCCTGCCCGATCACCGACTTCTTTCTGGAACAGGGCGTTGATGACCCATTGGTACTGGACTGGCATCGGCAGATTCACGACGAGATCGACGAATCGACGCGGCTTCAGGTCAAGCGCGGCCTGCTGGAGTGGATGGCCCGGAAAATCCGCGACGCTGTGGGCCGGCATTGAAGGGGTGTTGCTGCCGGCCGAGATTTGACCATTTCGACGACTGCAGCCACGCCGGGCCGGTGGGCGGGAGGCTCGGCGAGTGCGTTTATCTTGATCTGCGCTGCTGACCGGGTGCGCGACAAGCAAAGCGTCCTTGAGTTACCATATGACCATAGACGTGACCATCCGGGAACGACATGAGCACAGTGACCCTCGCAGACGCCAAGGCACACCTGAGCCGCCTTATTGATCAGGTGGAGGCGGGCAATGAGGTCATCATCACCCGGCGCAGCAAGCCCGTAGCGCGCATCACCCCGGTGGGCACACCGCGCAAGCCATTGCAATCCTTGGCTGCGTTTCGCGCCAGGATGCCCAAAGCGCGCAAACCGAGCGCCGAGCTCATCCGCGAACTGCGCGACGAGGGCTATTGAGGCGTGCCTTACCTGGATACGAGCTTCATCGCGCCGCTGTTTATTGCCGAGAACACCAGCAAGGCAGTCGAAGCTTGTTTGCTCGGACTGCCGGCCGACTCCCTGATGACCGGCGCGTGGACGAAGGTGGAATTCGCCAGTCTGGTCTCCCGGCGCCAGCGTATGGGTGAGCTCACGCCAGCGCAGGCGCAAGAGGTGCGTTCCGAGTGTGCGCGGGTGATGGAAGAAAGCATCACGCTGCTAACGCCAACCATGGCGGACTATGAAGTGGCCGCCGAACTGCTGGCAAATTGCAAGAGCGGCTTGCGTGCCGGCGATGCCTTGCATCTGGCAACCGCCCATAACCAGGGCGGCCTGGAAGTGCTTTCTCTCGACAAGGCCCTGGTCAAGGCGGCCAACAGCCTGGGAATCAAGGCGTCCGCGGGCATCCGGGGGACCGGCAAGGCATAGATCCACCCGCGACCACGGAAGGAAAATGAACCATGAAAGTGTTGCCGCCGGGCGGATCTTGAGCAGTGGTTCCGAAATTGGCCTGACCAGGACTGCCGGACTGACTGCTTGATGCGTCGGGCGCCGCTACCGATGATGGCTGGTCAAGGAAACGGCGGCATGCACCATGTATCAGACGCAGGCGAGCGAACGAGCGCTGATCGATCAGTTCCTCGCGGCACTTCGGTCGCTGCCGGTGCTGATTGCCGAGTCCATCTCGCCGGGGGCGAAGGAGCTGCTTCGAGCTGAGCGGGTCGGGTACTACGACAGTGGGGGCAGCCTCTACCTGCCGGCCCGGGGAGCCTACCTCTACGTCGACCGACCGCCACCCAAGTCGCTGTCCCGGTCCATGCGGACGCTGTTCACGGGGCGGCGCGCACAGGTTCTGCACGGCCTGTTGGTTCGCCACGACAAGTCGTGTCCGCCGCCTTCGATGGTTATCTGGGCGGCGTCGTGCAAGCTGGCACCCGCCACCGCATCGGGCAGCAGCGCCATCGGCACGATCACCTCGGCTCCGTTGTTGAATCCAAGGATGAGCCGCGTGGACTCGATGCGCACCGCAACGGCTTTGGGCTGGATTTGATCGAGTTGCCGACCCTTTTCCGGTGCGGGATCGATGGAAGACTCGGAAATCGCCATGTTGTCGACTCCAAGAGATGCACATTCTCAAGCTTCCCACGGATTGACGATCTGCACGCCAAGCCCTTCGAAGTCCCTGACGTTGCGCGTCACCAACGTCAGGTCGTGCTGCAAGGCGGTGGCCGCCAGCAAGGCATCGACGACCGGCAAGCTGCGCCCGGCGCTGGCCTGCACGCGGCCCCAGCGGTCGGCGGCCTCCGCATCGATTCCCAGCACCCGTCCGAGGAAGTAGTTAGGCAATTCCACTTCCAGCCAGTCCGTGAGGGTCTGGCGGAACGCGGGATCGGCAACGCCTTCGATGCCTTTGCGGATTTCGCCCAGGCTCAGGACGGAGAGGTACAGCGACTGGCGCGGGCGCGCCTGCATCCACGCCACGACCTTCGCATCGGCCTTGCGGTTACGTAGCTCCGACAGGACGTTGGTGTCGACGAGATAGCTCAAAACGTGATCCCGCGCGGCAGGCTGCGGCTACGTTCGAACTCGATTTCATCGTGCCCCGCCAGCGGCGAGGCGCGCATGAAGTCCACCAGCGACTGCTCGCTGCCGGAAAGCCGGTCGAACAGCTCGCGCGAGACCACCACGGCGACAGATTTGCCGTGCAGCGTGATGTCCTGTGGCCCTTCCTGCGCCGCGTGCTTGACCAGTTCCGAGAACCGCGCCTTGGCGGTTTGCATCTGCCAGCTTTGCATGACCCGTCTCCTTATGACCTAAAAAGTCTGACCTAATTGGTCAGAAATATACTCGAATCCTACACCAGCTGGCAATGGGCAACGGGCCACGCGACCGACAACGCCTGACCGCCGGCGGCGCCAGCATCCCTTACCTGAGCTTCTGCGTCAGCTTCGCGGCTTCGACATGGGTGTACCTTTTGAGCATCGCGAGGTGTTGATGGCTGCGTAAAACCGCGGATATTTGCCGCGGTTTGGGGTTGAGGCGCCGGAAGCCGGCGCGGGCGGTCGCGGTGCTGGGCGGTTGGGGTTTGCTGGCGCCATGACGCCGATCCCGGGGTGGCGCCATTACGGCGATCCCCGGCGCAGTCAGAAGGGTTCGA
>JAJYBQ010000048.1 GCA_021778935.1 Pseudomonadota bacterium
CATCGATCGTAAACAGCAGGTCGCCGCGGCGTACCGGTTGGTTGTCGCGCACCGCTACCGCGGCGACCAATCCGCCGACGTCGGGTGCAACGTGGATCACGTCGGCGCGTATGCGCGCATCGCGGGTCCAGGGCGTATCGGCCTCATGGGTCCAGAGGATGCGGGCCAGCAGCACAGCGATGGCCAGTGCCGCGACGGTCAATGCGATGCGCCCCAGAGGAAGTGCGCGCAGGGTGTGGGGAAGTTTCATGGCAGGATGCGGCGCGATGCGAGTGCAAGGGCACAAAATACAATGAGGAACAGGCCCAGTCGGAACAGCGGGGGATGCCATACGCGGCGGTATACCGTGTACCGAACCAGCGCCTGATCGAGGATCGACCACAGGGCGGCGCTGACGACGAGCAGCGCAAGCGCGCCGGGCACCAGCACGCCGGTGAAGTCAAATTCGCGATGCATGGGACACCGAGCCAGTGGGCGCGCGTGCGACGAGCGGTGCGTGGGGGTCCTGCAGCGCAATGCGCAATTGCATGAGGTGAGCCCGCAACGGCGCCGGGGGGGGCGCTTCGAGGGCGTGGTCGATGGCCTCGATGGCGGCTCGTCGGTCGGGAATCGCGCTGCGGAACAGCGTGGCAACGGCGCTGACGACCGCATCGCACCGGATCCGTACCGGTGCTGGGGGGGGATGGTCGCGAAGGTCCTGGCGCAGTTCGATCAGCACCCGCGCGATTTCCTGCGTACCCAGCGACCACGAGACGATGCGGTCGACTTGCGGGCCGCTGGTGGCCGTCTGTCGCAGAAGCTGGCTCAGCAGGTCGCGGTGCGCGCTCTCGAATCGCGACGCCAGACCATCGAGCGGGGCGCTTGCGGCGAGGCCGACGGTGGCGCGCAGGCGGGCCAACGCTCGCCGCATCGATCCCCGGACCGGAAGCAGGGCGAAACCCAGCACGGCGGCGAGCAGCCCGACGATCTCCGCGACGGCGCCGTTGAAGAGGCCGATGGTCGACCAGCGCATGGGATTGGTGATCTGCAGATTGAGGAACATCCCGAGCATTGCGCCCATGCCCACGCCTGCCCAGTGCGGACGGGTTCCGAGATAGAACAGCAGGGTGAGCACGGGCAGGGTGACCGCAACCAGGCCAGGAAATCCGCCGCCTGGCAGCAGGGCTGCGACGACGATGGTCAGCACGGCGGCGATGGTGAATCCGGACAGCGTCTGGCTGAGCGCGTCGACGGGGTTGGGGGCGATCGCCATCAACGCGCTGAACACGGTTGCCACCAGCATCGCCGTGCCTCCGCTGGGCCACGCGGTAGCGATCCAGATTCCGCTCAAAGCAATCATCGTGCCGAAGGTCCTGATGCCGGTCTTCCAGGCGCTCTCCGGGTCATGGCTGCGCTGGAAATGCACGCGTTCGACGCCGCTGCCGTGGCCGCGCCGGGCCCGCAGGAGCCGCGCGGACACGATCAGACTCTGTAGTTCCCCGGCCAGTCGCAGCAGCAGGGCGGCGGCCGGTTCGAAGTAGACGAGTGCGTCCGCGTCGGTCAGTTCGCGCCGCATCTGTGCGGCCCGGTCCGTCAGCTTCTCGCGCGGTCCGGCCAGGCGGGACGGTGTGGCGGTGGTATCTGCGAGTTCCCGCGCCAGCGCATCGATGGGGGCGGAGGCATTGGCCGGCATGCGCTCGCGCAGGAAGAGCAGCGATTGAAACGTCGTCGAGATGGCCATGATCTGGTGGTTGAACAGGCGCAGCGTGTTGCCGTTGGCGCGGACTCCTGGATCCTCGAAGATCACCGAGGACCGCAGATCCTCGAAGCTGACCGCGGCACGGACCGCCTGCAGGTGTTCGTGTTCTGCACGCGCTCGCGGCAATTGGGTACGCAGTCCGTCGCGGACCAGATGTAGCAGCTGGTCAAACCGGTCCGCCGCTGCCCGGTAGAGCTGCGGGCCGAGGCGCTGTGGCCAGAGCAGGGCGCTCACCAGCGTTGCGACGGTGATGCCGAGCAGGACTTCGGAGACGCGCATCTGGGCGGTCTGGAAGCCCTGCAGCGGATCGCGCAGGCTCGGCAGCGCAACGATCGCGGCAGTGTATCCGGCGAGTACATAGCCGTAGGCCATGAAGTTGCGGTAGAGCAAGGCGCCCACCGCGCACAGCGAAACCCAGGTCGAGAGGCCGACCAGGAAGAATTCGCGGTCCTGGGCAAAGGCCGCGATCAGCACCAGGCCGACGATCGATCCGGCGATCGTTCCGAGAATGCGGTAGAAACTTTTCGCCAGGACCAGTCCGTTCTGCGGTTGCATCACGATCGCCACCGTGAGCATGGCCGTCGATGGCTGCTGCAGTTCCAGGCGCATCGCCAGCCACGCGGTGAGATAGAGCGCAACCAGGCTCTTGGCGACGAAGGTCCAGGATCGCGCTTCCTCCCGGACCAGCGCGGGGATGCGCCATGCGGTCTCAGTCATGTTCGACGCGTTCGAGGAAACGCTTGAGGAGCGTCTCGAGGCCCGCCAGATCGTCGGGGGAGATGGTGCGCGTCTGGCGCGCAAGCATGTCCCCGATGGCCGGCAGGAATGCGTCGATCATCGTCAGCCCGTCCGGGGTCAGGGTCAGACGCACGCGGCGGCGATCCCCCTCGTCGAGGTGGCGCGCGATCAGGCCGCGGGCGCACAGGCCATCGGTCAGGCGGGTGATGTTGGTCGACTTTTCCATCGCGGCATCGGCCAGTTCCGACGGACCGAGGCGGTAGTCCTCGCTGCCGAACAGCATCATCAGCACGGTGTACTCGGTGTGATTGATGCCCCAGGGCCGCAGGACCTGGTTGGCCTGGTCCTGGGTCCGCTTGTAGAGGTGTTTGATCAGCCGGACGACCACCGCCGGTTGGCGCGGGAAGGCCGGGTGGCGGGCGCAGGTGAGGGCGACGCGCGCTTCGGCGGCTTCGAAACCGTTCATTTTTTCACAAATGAATAATTCATTTATGAACTGTATATCGATTTTCCCGAAGAGTCCAGCGGAACCTGGTTGTTAGAATCGGTCCACTGGCACATGCCGGGGACCATGCGGGCGCGCCCCGCCGCCGCAATCCGGGGCGGGCCGCCCGATTCAGGATCAACCTTTCCTGGAACGACGAGCATGACCAAAGCCTATGCCGCCCAAAGTTCATCCAGTCCCCTTGCTCCAATGGAAATCGAGCGCCGCGCACCGGGGCCGGACGATGTTCACATCGCCATTCTGTACTGCGGCGTCTGCCATTCCGATCTGCATACCGCGCGCAACGAGTGGCACAACACGATCTATCCGTCGGTCCCCGGCCACGAAATCGTCGGGCGGGTGGTTGCCGTGGGCAGGAAGGTCCGGAATTTTCAGCCCGGGGACCTCGCGGGCGTGGGATGCATGGTCGACAGCTGCGGCCATTGCCATCCCTGTCGGGAGGGGGAGGAGCAATACTGCGAGACCGGTTTCGTCGGCACCTACAACGGCCCGCTGTTCGGCGGGGAAAACACCTACGGCGGCTATTCCCAGGAAATCGTGGTCAAGGAGCATTTCGTCCTGAAGATCCGCCACCCGGAAGCCGATCTCGCCGCGGTTGCGCCGCTTCTGTGCGCGGGGATCACCACCTATTCGCCGCTGCGCCACTGGAAGACCGGGCCGGGCAGGAAGGTAGGCATCGTCGGCTTGGGCGGGCTCGGGCACATGGGGGTGAAGATTGCCCATGCAATGGGCGCGCACGTCACCCTGTTCACCACCTCACCGGGAAAAGTCGAGGATGGGAAACGCTTGGGCGCCGATGCGGTGTGCGTTTCGACCGACGCCGCGCAGATGGCCGCACGGGCCAATCAATTCGACTTCGTGCTCAACACGGTCGCTGCGTCGCACGATCTCGATCCCTATCTGCAGGTGCTGAAGCACGACGGCACCATGACGCTGGTCGGCGCACCCGCCGAGCCGCATCCGTCGCCGGGCATATTCAACCTCATTCTGAAGCGGCGCCAGATCGCCGGCTCGTTGATCGGGGGCATCCGGGAAACCCAGGAGATGCTGGACTTCTGTGCCCGGCACGGCATCACGTCGGATATCGAGCGGATCCCGATGGCCTACATCAACACCGCGTACGAACGCATGCTGAAGGGCGACGTCAAGTACCGGTTCGTGGTCGACATGGCGACCCTCTGATCCCGGCCCCGCCTTTCCCGCATACGGGAAAGGCGGGTTTCGGCGTCAGTCTTCCTGCGTTTCGATCTGCACCAGCGGCTGCTCGGTCGCCGCTGCGCGCGCGGGGCGGGGGCGGCCACGCCGTACCGGCTTGGCCTCTTCCGCGATCCGGGCTTGGGCCTGGGCGAACTTGGCCGGGTCGGTTTGCGCAAGTTCGATTCCCGCCGATTGCAGCGTGGGGGCGATTTCCTCCACGGTCATCGGCGTCGGGAGCGCAACGGGTGCGGTCGCTTCCGGTTCCCCGTGGACGACTTCCGGCTCCTTGGGCTGGGGGGAGATCTCCGCCAAAACGGCCGGCACGGCTACCACGGCGGCGGGAGTCTCCTCAGTGGGCTGCGGCAGCGGTTGGAGCGCCGGCTCAGCCGGTCGGGTCTCCTCCACCGCCGGGATCGGGGCGGATTCGACCGGCTCCTCGGCTATGGGCGCAGGGACACGCTCCTGCGATGCGGGTTCGGCACCCGATTCGACGGACGACTCGGCGTCGTCCGAGGCTTCTCCGTTGTCACCTTCCGCGGTGCGCTCGCCGGTACGCCCCCCGCGACCGCGGCGACCGCGGCGGCGCCGGCGTTTCTCCGGGCTGCCCGGCTCTTCCGGGGTGTCAGCCGCTGCGCCGGCTTCCGTACCGGTATTGGTCTCGGCTTCCTCCGGCGCTTCGAGCGTCGCCTTGGCGGCGATTGCCGGCACGGGTTCTATCGGTACGAGAGCACTGTCCGGGGATTCTGCCGCGGCAGCGATGTCCGGCGCCTGGTCCCCGTCGCGCCCCCGGCCGCCGCGCCCACGGCGGCCGCGCCGCCGTCCGTTCCGCTCGTCCGTACCGGTCTGCGCAGCGGACGCCTCGCGGTTTTCCTCGACCGGCGGCATGGTCTCTGCCGCGGTGACCGCTGCGGCTTCGGTCTCGCCATCGCGGCGAGACCCATCGCGCTTGCGAGGCTCGGCGCGCCCCGTGCGTTCGGCGTCACTTCGGGCGCCGCGCGCGGGGCGTTCGCCCCGCCGGTCCCGGCGCTCGCCGCCGCGTTCACCGCGTTCTCCCCGCTCGCGGCGCGGCTCCTTGCGTGCCGGTGTGGTTTCGCCACCGGGTTCGGCGGCAGCGGCCGCCTTCGGCGACACGGCCGGTACCGCGGGTGCCGCCGCGTCGTCCTTGATGCCGAACCAGCTGCGGATGCGACCCCACAGGGAGCGGTCGGAACGGTCTGCGGGGTGGCGTGCCGACGCGGTCGCCGGCGCCCGCGCCGCCCGCGCCGCCGACGGCTCGGCTTCGCTCGATGCGATGACTGGCGCCGGCGTCTCCGGAACGATGCCCTTCACGACTGCGACCTGCCGTCGGTTGCGCGGCTCGCGCGAGGCGATCGTGTAGGGCTCTTCCGTCGGCGGTTCGACGACGCGGCTGTAGCTGGCCTTGGGGCTATCCAGACGCTCGTCGTCGTGCCGCAGCCGTTCGATGTGATAGTGGGGGGTTTCGAGGTACTTGTTCGGGATCAGGATGATCGACACGCGCAGCCGGGCCTCCAGCTGGGCGATGTCCGTGCGCTTTTCATTCAGCAGATAGGTTGCGACATCCACCGGAACCTGAGCATGCACGGCGGCCGTCGATTCCTTCATCGCTTCTTCCTGCAGGATGCGCAGGATGTGCAGCGCGGAGCTTTCGGTGTCGCGCACCTGGCCGACGCCGTTGCAGCGCGGGCAGGTGATGTGGCTGCCCTCGCTCAGCGCCGGGCGCAGCCGCTGGCGCGACAGCTCCATGAGGCCGAAGCGCGAGATCTTGCCCATCTGCACGCGGGCGCGGTCATGGTGCAGTGCATCCTTGAGGCGCTGCTCCACGGCACGCTGGTTGCGGCCTTCCTCCATGTCGATGAAGTCGATGACGATCAGGCCGCCCAAGTCGCGCAGGCGCAGTTGCCGCGCCGCCTCGTCGGCCGCTTCCAGATTGGTGCGGGTGGCGGTCTCCTCGATGTCCGAGCCGCGCGTCGCCTGCGCCGAGTTGACGTCGACGGCGACCAGCGCCTCGGTGTGGTCGATGACGATGGCGCCGCCCGAAGGCAGGGAAACCGTCCGCGAATGCGCGCTTTCGATCTGGTGTTCGATCTGGAAACGCGAGAACAGCGGTACGTCGTCGCGGTAGCGCTTGACGCGTGCGGAGACGTCGGGCATCACGAGGTCGACGAACGTCTTCGCCTGTTCGTACACGTCCTCGGTGTCGATCAGGATCTCGCCAATGTCCGGGTTGAAATAGTCGCGGATGGCGCGGATGACCAGGCTCGATTCCAGGTAGATGAGTTCCGGCGCCTTGACCAGGGCGACCGCATCGGTGATCGCCTTCCACAACTGCAGGAGGTATGTCAGATCCCACTGCAATTCCTCGACGACGCGTCCGATTCCGGCCGTGCGCGCGATCACGCTCATCCCGGAGGGCAGTTCGAGCTTGTCGAGCGCGTCGCGCAGTTCCTGGCGGTCCTCGCCCTCGACGCGCCGCGACACGCCGCCGCCGCGGGGGTTGTTGGGCATGAGGACGAGATAGCGGCCTGCCAGGGAAATGAACGTGGTGAGGGCGGCGCCCTTGTTGCCGCGTTCTTCCTTTTCGACCTGGATGATCAGCTCTTGGCCTTCCGACACCGCGTCCTGGATGCGGGCGCGGCCGACGTCGATTCCGCCCTTGAAGTATTGGCGCGAAATTTCCTTGAACGGCAGGAATCCGTGCCGTTCTTCGCCGTAATCGACGAAACACGCTTCGAGGCTAGGCTCGACGCGGGTGATGGTGCCCTTGTAGATATTGGACTTGCGTTGCTCTCGTCCGCTGGTTTCGATGTCCAGGTCGAGCAGTTTTTGGCCATCGACGATCGCCACGCGCAACTGCTCCGCGTGCGTCGCATTGAACAACATGCGCTTCATCAGCACTCCTTGCGCCGCTTTTTCGGCGCAGAACGTGCCGAATCAGGTCCGATGTGCTGACAACCGTAGAGAACGATCCCGATCCCCGGGACGTTTTGTCCGCTGACCGCCGTGGGCGCGCGACAGGCGCACGCCCACGAACCGTTCGGTTACGAACGGTTCGGAAAACTGCGGTAGGGAATGTCCGGGCATGGAAATCCGTTGGGTTGTCGCACGAGGCTGCGTACCGCGCCGCCATCCGGTAAGCGGGGAGGCGCGGACCCTGCCTTGGATCCGAATTCGGCATGCGCCTGCGGCGAATTGCCGGGCAGGCGCTGGGTTGTACAAAGTCGCTTTGCGAGGGACTGCCGGCCGAAGGCCCGCGCCCATCCGCTCCGCGATCCACATTCAATCAACCACCCCACTCGCGCAGATTCCGCTGCCGGTCTCCGCGCGTATCCGTCGCAGATTGGCGCCCGCGCGGCAGCATGCCGCGCGACGGGGGGTGCGCTGGGCACCGCTACAATCGCGACCAGCCCCCAGTATATGCAACATGCTTGCACAACGCAAAATATTCCCGGTTTCCTCGGTTTGCTCCGTGTCCATCGTACGGGTCGATGAGGGTAGCGCCGGCCAGCGCCTGGACAATTTTCTACTCCAGTGGGCCAAAGGGGTTCCGAAAAGTCACGTTTACCGAATCGTCCGCACCGGCGAAGTCCGGGTCAACGGCGGACGGACCCGGGCCGAATATCGCCTGGCCCTCGGTGACGAGCTGCGGATCCCGCCGATGCGCCGGGCGGCGCCGACGGCCAAGCCGGCGGCGCCCGCGCAGATGCCCCCCATCCTGTTCGAGGACGAACACCTCCTGGTGGTCGACAAGCCCTCGGGGGTGGCGGCGCACGGCGGCAGCGGCGTCGCCCACGGCGTCATCGAGCGAGTCCGTGCGGCCCGGCCGCAGCAGCCGTTTCTGGAACTCGGCCACCGCCTCGACCGCGAAACCTCCGGCGTACTCCTGCTGGCGAAGACCCGCCGTTGCCTCGTCGCCTTGCATGAGCAAATGCGCGCGGGGGCGGTGGAAAAGCGCTACCTTGCCCTGGTGATCGGCGATTGGGTGAACGACCGCCAGCACGTCCGCTTCGCGCTGATCAAGCGCACGCTCGCCAACGGCGAGCGGCGCGTCTTCGTCGACGAAGAGGAGGGCGTGCGGGCGCACACGATTTTTTTGCTGCGCAAGCGCCTGCCGGGGTTTTCCCTGCTCGAAGCGGAACTGAAAACCGGCCGCACGCACCAGATTCGGGTGCACCTGGCGCATTCGGGATTCCCGATCCTGGGTGACGACAAATACGGCGATTTCGAGGTCAATCGTCGCGCGGCGCGTGGGGAGTTCGGCGCGCGGCTCGACCGGATGTTCCTGCATGCCTTCCGGATCGCCCTGGCGCATCCGGTGACCGGGGAGCGGCTGACGATCGAGGCGCCGCTTCCGGAGATATGTGAGCGGTTCGTGGCGGCTTTGTAATCTGCCCGATCGTTCCGTTTCCGAGCAGGAAGACCGCCGGTCGTTTGTCCATCGCCGGCAGCTCGGTCGGCGCGATTTTCCGCCACTGCGCGACGCGGCGGGTGGCGATCTGCTGCTCGGCGCCGGTCAGGTCGATCGCGAGGCATAGGGCCACGCCGGGGTCGCAGGATTGCAGGATCGCATCGAACAAGCGCTGGTTGCGGTACGGCGTCTCGATGAAGATTTGCGTCTCGCCGCGCAGCGCCTCGCGCTGCACCGCCAGCAGTCGCTGGGTCAGTTCGTCGCGGTTTTGCGGCAGATAGCCCAGAAACCGGAAGTTCTGGCCGCTCATTCCTGAGCCCATCAGCGCCAGCAGGATGGCCGACGGACCGACCCAGGGCACGACGGGAATGCCGATTTCGTGCGCCCGTGCCACCAGCGTCGTGCCGGGGTCGGCGATGCCCGGGCAACCGGCCTCCGACAATACGGCCGCATCGGCGCCGGCCCGCACCGGCGCCAGCCAGGTGTCGAGCAGAGCCGGGGCTGGGGCGTGACCGATCTCCGCGATCTGCAAGCTGGCGATCGGATCCGGGTGCTCTGCCGTCTTGAGAAATGCACGCGCGCTACGGGCGTTTTCAGCCAGGAACACCCGGAGCCTGCGAACGCGCGCGAGCACATCGGGAGGCAGCGCGGCCGGCAGGCTGCCGGCCGCGATCGGCACCGGGATCAGGTGCAGGGTTCCCGGACGCATCAGTCCTGCCAGGGCAGCGCGATGCCGATGTTGGCGAGCATCGCGGTGAGGCGGATCAGCGGCAGCCCGATCAGCGCCGTCGGGTCATCGCCGCGTACGGATTCGACCAGGCAGATCCCCAGCGATTCGATCTTCGCGGAGCCGGCGCAGTCATAGGGTTGTTCGATCGCGACGTAGGCTTCGATCGTGCTGTGATCCGCTTCGCGAAACGTCACATCCGTGCCGATGCAGGCCGCCTGGGTATGGCCGCTGCGCCCATCGAGCACGGCGATCCCGGAATGAAACCGTACCGTGCGCCCGCGCAACATCACCAGTTGCGCGACCGCCGCGGCGTGGTTTCCCGCCTTGCCGATTGGTATTCCGTCGAGGTCGGCGACCTGGTCTGAACCGATCACGATCGCGTCCGGGTGCCGCTGCGCAACGGCGCGGGCCTTGCGCAGCGACAAGCGTTCGGCGGTGTGGGCCGGCAGCTCGCCGGGCAAGGGGCTTTCATCGACGTCCGGGGTGTCGGTAAAAAAGGGGACGCGCAGGCGGTCGAGAAGGTCTTTCCGGTAGCGCGAGGACGAGGCGAGTACGATGCGGGGGTGCATGGTTCGCAAGTGTATCTGCAAGCCTGCGAGAGCCAGGCGCAGCCACGTCCGGTCCGCGCGCCTGGCAGCGGGATGACCCGCGCGCCCGATATCGCTCCGATCGCGCGCGGATCGAATGTTCCCTGCGGAGCCGTTGGCTGCGATCGGTATGGAATCATTCGATGTGTTTGTGTTTTCCCGGACCGCGTCGCGCCGGGAGGGGGCGGTGGCGGTGGCCGCGCTGCCCCGCCTTGCCGCAAGCGTGGTGCGCCCCGAGGGGGCGGTCGCGTATGAGTGCGAGGGCGGCGTCGACAGCCAGGGCCGCCCGACCCTGCGCCTCCATCTGCACGGCACGCTGGCGCTGCGGTGCGACCGCTGTGCAGAGGAGCTGGCGTGGCAGCTGGATTGCGAGCGGGTGTTTTTTTTCGTGCGCTCGGAGGCGGACCTGGCCGAAATCCCGGTCGACGACGCGCCGGAGGAGCCGCTGGTCGGCAGCACACATTTCGATCTGGCGGCCCTGATCGAGGACGAGGCGATCCTGCAGTTGCCGATCTCGCCCCGGCACCGGGGCTGCGCCGCACCGTCCACAGGGGAACCGGTCGCCGCGGGCGACGACGAGGGGGGGGCGCAGCGGCCGCATCCGTTCGCGGAACTGGCGCGATTGCGCAAAAACGGCGGAGTTCGTTAAAATCCCCGGTTTCCCAGATATTTCAGGATTCGCACCATGGCTGTGCAACAGAACAAGAAGTCGGCGTCCAAGCGCAATATGCACCGCGCGCACGATTTCCTCATCAACCCGCCGCTCGCGGTCGAACCGGTGACCGGCGAAGTGGTCCGCCGCCATCACATCAGCCCCAATGGCTTCTACCGGGGCAAGAAGGTCGTCGCGACCAAGACCGACGAGTAATCGGCAAGCCGCGCGGCGAACCGCGCGGAAGATGGCGCGGCAGGCTGCAAGTCGAACGCGCCCCGCGCTGCGCGCGCATGCGGGCTTGTGAACGGAACGTGTGGACGATTCATGGGTCCATCCTGCGGATCGATCGCAGAGGGCGATGTGCCCCGCGTTACGGATGCCTGCCCGCCCGCGGCACAGTTGTAAAGGCCGCGGGGGATGCGCGGAGGGGGTCGCAGACCCCCCTTCGTAGCCGATCCTTCGGGTTTCCATCGCAAGCATCGCCGTTGTCGAAGCTCCGATGGCGCGCACAGAGAAAACGCCGATTATGCGTATTGCAATCGATTGTATGGGGGGCGACCATGGCGTGTCGGTGACGGTGCCGGCCGCGGTTTCGTTCTCCCGGCATGAGCCCGAGGCGCGCTTGCTCCTGGTCGGCCGTGCGCCGCTCGTCGAGGCGGAACTGCGCAAGGCGTCGGTCTCCTTCGGCAGCGGGGAGCGGATCGAGGTCGTGCATGCAGAGGAGGTGGTCGAAATGACCGACCCCCTCGCGACGGCTTTGCGGGTGAAGAAGTCGTCCTCGATGCGCGTCGCGCTCGAACTGGTCAAGGACGGCCGTGCCGATGCCGTCGTCAGCGCGGGCAATACCGGCGCCCTGATGGCGATCGCCCGTTATGTGCTCAAGACCCAGGAGGGCATCGACCGCCCTGCCATCGCCTATGCCATTCCCAATCGAAAGGGCGGGGGCACCACGATGCTCGATCTGGGCGCCAATGTCGATTGCGCGCCCGAGCATCTGCTGCAATTTGCCATTCTGGGCTGTGCGCTCGTCTCGTCAATGGGGGGGGCCGACCGGCCCACGGTCGGGCTGCTCAACGTTGGCGAGGAAGCGATCAAGGGTAACGAGGTGGTCAAGCGCGCCGGCGAGTTGCTGCGCGCGAGCGGACTGAATTTTCACGGCAACGTCGAAGGCGACGACATTTTTCGCGGGACGGTGGACGTCATCGTTTGCGATGGCTTCGTCGGCAACGTGGCGCTCAAGACGTCCGAGGGGCTGGCGCAGATGCTCGCCGGATTCATCCGCGAAGAGTTCACCCGCGACTGGATTACCAAGCTGATTGCGCTGGTCGCATCGCCCGTGTTGGGGCGATTCAAGCGTCGCGTCGATCACCGCCGCTACAACGGTGCCGCGCTGCTGGGCCTGCGCGGAGTGGTCGTCAAGAGCCACGGCTCGGCCGATGCGTACGCATTCGAATTCGCCGTCCGCCGCGCGTTCGAGGCTGCTTCGCACCGCCTACTCGAACGCACGGCCCAGGCGATGGTACCCATGCTCGCCCAGTTGCAGACGGCCGGCGCGGAAGCGGTGCAATCCTGACGGGACCCCGAACGCCATGAACCGGACAATCCATACCCGCATCGCCGGAACGGGGTCTGCGCTCCCCGCCCGCGTGGTTGCCAATGAGGAACTGGTCCGCGAGCTCGCCAGCCGCGGCGTCGAGACATCGGACG
>JAJYBQ010000049.1 GCA_021778935.1 Pseudomonadota bacterium
CCTGCAGGTGCAGGAACTGGGTCCACGCTTCCGGTCCGATGCGGTTGTTGTCGTAGAAGGCGCGGCTCTGTTCCTGGAGCTTCTGCTGGATCTCGATGAAGGCCTGGACATTCTTCTCGAGATAGGAGCCCATCATCCCCTGCATGGTGTTGCCGTAGAAGCGGATGATCTGGCAGAGCACGGGCGAGGTGAACATCGGCGCGCCCTCCTGCTCCTCTTCGAGGATGATCTGCAGCAGAATGCAGCGCGTGAGGTCTTCGGCGGACTTCGCATCGACCACCTGAAAATCCACCTGATCGAGCACGAGCTGCTTGACGTCGGCCAGCGTGATATAGCTGCTGGTCCGGGTGTCGTACAGGCGGCGATTCGGGTACTTCTTGATGATGCGCGTCGCACTCATCTTGCCAGTCTACCCCAACCAGGGGAAGGGGAATCCCTGACCCGGCAACCGGTTGGCGCCCTCGCCCGGCACCCCGGCCCGGCCTCCCCCTGGGGAGCGGGAACGGTCACTGCATGTGCATGCCGCCGTTCACGGGGTAGATGGCCCCGGTGGCGAACGCCGCATCGTCGCCGGCGAGCCAGGCGACGATGGCGGCGATCTCCTCGGGCCGGCCCAGGCGCTTGACGGGAATGGCCTGCACCAGCTTTTCGCGCACGTCGTCGCGGATGGCCATGACCATTTCGGTGGCGATGTAACCGGGGGCGACGGTATTGACCGTCACGCCCTTACCGGCCATCTCCTGCGCCAGCGCCATGGTGAAGCCGTGGACGCCGGCCTTGGCGGCGGAATAGTTGGTCTGGCCGAACTGGCCTTTCTGGCCGTTGATCGAGGAAATGTTGACGATGCGGCCCCAGCCGCGTTCGGCCATGCCGTCGATCACCTGCTTGGTGACGACGAAGAGTCCGGTCAGATTGGTGTCGATGACCGCCCGCCATTCGGCCAGCGTCATCTTGCGAAACACCGCATCGCGGGTGATGCCGGCGTTGTTGACGAGAATGTCGACGCGGCCGAACTCGCCGTGAACGCGGTCGAACGCCGCCTTGGCGGCGTCCCAGTCGGTGATGTCGGCGCGGGACAGCGTGAAGTGATAGCCGTCGGCGCGCTGGGCGGCGAGCCAGGCTTCGCCGTCGGCGTTGGGACCGCAACCGGCGATCACGGTGTGGCCGAGATCATGGAACTTGCGGCAGATGGCGGTGCCGATGCCGCCGCAGCCGCCGGTGACGTAGGCGATCTTGTTCATGGGTGATTCCTTTGCTATTGGTGGTTCATCTCGTTCCGCCCCCTCACCCCAACCCTCTCCCCCGGAGTGGGAGAGGGGAATGATCGATTCCACCATGACCCTTTCCCGTGAAGGGGTGGATGGTCGATCCGAACTAGCGCTCCACCGCCATCGCGACCCCCATGCCGCCGCCGACACAGAGGGCGGCGAGGCCGCGCTGGCCACCGCGTTTCTCGCCGCGTTCATCCCGGCGCGCCATTTCGTGGAGCAGCGTGACGAGGATCCGGCAGCCGGAGGCGCCGATCGGGTGGCCGAGGGCGATCGCGCCGCCATGGACGTTGACGCGGGCGGGATCCCAGTCCATTTCGCGGTTCACCGCGCAGGCCTGGGCGGCAAAGGCTTCGTTGATCTCGAGCAGGTCGAGGTCCGGCGCCTGCCAGCCGGCCTTGGCGAGCACGCGGCGCGCGGCGGGAACGGGGCCCATGCCCATCACGCGCGGCTCCACGCCGACGGCAGCGAATCCGGCGATGCGGGCGAGCACGGGTGCGCCGAGTTCGCGGGCATGCTCCGCGGTGGTGACGACCACGGCGGCGGCGCCGTCGTTGATGCTCGACGCATTGCCCGCGGTGACGGTGCCGTCGCGATCGAACGCCGGGCGCAATGCGGCAAGGGTTTCGGCCGTCGTGCCGGGGCGGATGGTCTCGTCGTCGACGAACGGCACCGGCTCCCCCTTCTTCTGCGGCAGGGGCACCGCGACGATCTCGTCGCGGAAGCGGCCGGCCCGCTGCGCGGCATCGGCCTTGCGCTGCGAGGCGGCGGCAAATTCGTCCTGCATCGCGCGCGAGATGCCGTATTCGCGGGCGACGTTTTCCGCGGTGATGCCCATGTGCACGTCGTGAAACGCGTCCCAGAGGCCATCGCGGATCATGCTGTCGAGGAGCGTGGCGTCGCCCATGCGGAACCCGTCGCGCGCACCGGCGAGCAGGTGCGGCGCCCGGCTCATGCTTTCCTGGCCGCCGGCCACGACCACGCGCGCGTCGCCGTTGGCGACCGCCTGCGCGGCAAGCATCACGGCGCGGAGCCCGCTGCCGCAGACCTGATTGACCGTCATCGCCGGGACATCCACCGGCAGGCCGGCGCGCACCGCCGCCTGCCGCGCGGGGTTCTGTCCCGCGCCGGCGGTGAGAACCTGGCCGAGAATGACTTCGTCGACCGCATCCGGAGCGATCCGCGCGCGGGCGAGCGCTTCGCGCACGACGATCGCGCCCAGATCGGCCGCGGCGTGGCGCGACAGGCTGCCGCCGAACTTGCCGATGGGGGTGCGAACGGCGGAGAGGATCACGATTTCGGTCATGACGCTTTTTCCTTCACATACCGGCCGGGTGCCGGTTCGATGGGTGGGTACTTGCGGTTGCCGAGCCGCCGGGGGGCAGCCTTCTCTTCGCCGGCGAAGCGGGCGAGCCAACGGTCCCAATCCGCCCACCAGCTGCCGGGGCGCTCCTGGGCGGCGGCGAGCCAGGCATCGGCGTCCGGCAGTTGCCGCACCGCGCGGCGGGACGACGCCGGGGCCTTCCGCCTGGGAGCCGCGGCCTCCGCCGCGACCCGGTAGCTCCGCCGGTTCTTCGAAACCGGGTTGATGGTTCCCGCGATGTGGCCGCTCGCGCCGAGGACGAAGCGCCGTTCGGCCGCGCCGGTGAGCACGCGCGCGGCGGCGTAGGCCGCGCGCCAGGGCACGATGTGGTCCTCGCGGGCGCCGAACACATAGGTCGGGGCCTGGATGCGGCGCAGGTCGACGGGCGCCCCGCAGCAAGAAACCCTGCCGGGGCGAATCAGATTGTTCTCCAGGTAGGCGTTGCGCAAGTACCAGGCGAACATCGGCCCCGGGAGATTGGTGCTGTCGGCGTTCCAGTAGAGCAGATCGAAGGCCGGCGGCGGTCGCCCCTCGAGGTAGTTGTTGACGACGTAGTTCCAGACGAGATCATTGGGCCGCAGCGCGGAAAACACATTCGCCAGGTCGCGGCCGGGCATCAGGCCGCCGCCCGCATCCTTGCCGATCGTGGCTTCGCGCATCGCAACGTGCGCCTCATCGATGAACAGATCGAGCATGCCGGAGTCGGCAAAATCGACCAACGGTGTCAGCAGCGTCAGGCTCTCGGCCGGCGCTTGGCCGCGGGCGGCGAGCACCGCCAGCGCGGTCACGAGCAGGGTGCCGCCGATGCAATAGCCCAGCGCGTTGATCGTCTCGGCCTTGGCGATCTCGCGTACCGCGGCGATGGCAGCGATCGGCCCATGTTCGACGTAGTCGTCCCAGGTCCACCCCCCCTGTTCGGCCTGCGGATTGCGCCAGGACACGACAAACACGGTGTTGCCCTGCTCGACGCAGTAGCGCAGAAACGAGTTCTCCGGCTGCAGATCGAGGATGTAGTACTTGTTGATGCAGGGCGGCACGACCAGCAGCGGACGGCTGCGCACCCTGGCGGTGCGCGGCCGGTACTGGATGAGCTGGATGACTTCGTTTTCGTACACCACCGCGCCTTCGGTGGTGGCGACATTGCGGCCGACCTCGAACGCCGATTCATCGACCTGGGAGATCCGGCCCTTGGCGAGGTCGGCGAGCAGGTTCTGCATGCCTTGCAACAGGCTGGCGCCGCCGGTTTCGACGGCGCGCTGCTGCGCCCGCGGGTTCCACGCCAGGAAATTCGAGGGGGCGATGGCGTCGGCCCACTGCGACGCGAGGAACTGCAGGCGGGTCTTGAACTTGGGTTCGGTTTCGATCGCGGCCGCCAGCTCGCGCATCGCCTCGGCGTTGATCAGGTGCGCGCGCGCCGCGAACGACGCCAGCGGGTTTTCCTGCCAGGCGGGGTCGGCAAAGCGGCTGTCGGCAATGGGCGCGGTGATGCGCTCCGGGCGTTCGAACAGATCCCGCCAGAGCGCATCCAGGCGCCGCAGGTACGCCTCGCGCAGTTCGCGGAAGCGGTCGGGGGGGAGATTGGTGGTGGAGTCGCTCACGTTCTTCGCCGGGAATGATAACCGTCGGCGCCGAAGCGGCCGGCCCTTCCGTCTTCGATCCAGATCAGGGCCGCCTGGCGCCCGGTGACCCCGTCGCGGCGGTAGCTGTAGAAGCGCGGGTCGTCCACGGTGCTGAATCCGCCCCCGTGCACGTCGCCGCCCGCGACACCTTCCTGCGCCAGCGCCTGGCGCGCGAGGGCGTAGATGTCGGCGAAAAGACGATCGCCGCGCGAGGGCGCGAACGCGGCGTCGGCATCCGGCAGCAGCGTCCGCATCACCACCTGCACTTCGGGGCCGACTTCGAAGCGCTGCGGGCCGATCGCCGGCCCCAGGTAGGCGAGCACGCGGGCGCCGGGATCGGCGGCGGCCACGCGCAGGGTGCGCACGGTGTTCTGGATCACGCCGGCCGCCAGGCCGCGCCACCCGGCGTGCGCGGCGGCGACGGCGCGTCCCTGCGCGTCGGCCAGGAGAACCGGCAAGCAATCGGCGGTCAGGACGCAGCACACCGTTCCTGGGCGCACGGCCACCGCGGCGTCGCCTTCGGGGCGTTCGCCGGGGGCGACCTGGTCGGCATCGACGACGTGTGCGCCGTGCACCTGGCGCAGCCAGCACGGGGCGCGCGGTAGCCGGCGCGCCAGGGCGGCGCGGTTATCCGCCGCGGCCGGGTCGTCTTCGGCGAAGCCGAGGTTCAGGCCGCCGCTGCCGTCGGCGGCGGCGAACGGCGGCCGCGAGGCGCCGCCGGCGCGGGTGGTGAGGAGCGCGCATACGCCGGCCGGGGCCGGCCAGTCGAGGGCGATGTGGTGTTCCGGGTTCGTCATCGGTCTGCTGCGTGCGCCCTCACCCCCGCCCTCTCCCGCCCGCGCGGGAGAGGGGGTCGATCTGCGCCGGTGTCGCCCTGCGGGAGAGGGGGTCGATCTGCGCCGGTGTCGCCCTGCGGGAGAGGGGGTCGATCTGCGCCGGTGTCGCCCTGCGGGAGAGGGGGTCGATCTGCGTCGGTGCGACGGGAAGCGGAGCGGCGACTTCTTCGTCCGTGGCGCCCAGCGAGCGCATCAGGTCTTGCAGGTCCGGCGGCGGAGGGGCGAACCATTCCATCGTTTCGTGGCGGCGGGGGTGGACCAGGGCCAGGCGGCCAGCGTGCAAGGCCTGATGTCCGAGCCAAGAGTGCCCGTTGAGCGTTGCCGGGAGATGACGGCGGTACACCGGGTCGCCGAGCAGGGGGTGCCCGATCGACTCCATGTGCACCCGGATCTGGTGGGTGCGCCCGGTTTCGAGGCGGCAGGCGATCCAGGAAACGCAGGTTCCGCCCGATCCGAACGGCCAGGTCCGGATGCGACGGAAGCGGGTGCGCGCCGGCCGCGCGTGGGCCGACTCGCTCACCCGGAATCGCAAGGGATTGCGGGGATCGCGTGCGAGGGCGGCGTCGATGATGCCGGATGGCGGGGGCTCCCCCGCGACCAGCGCCCAGTATTCACGCAGCACCGTGCGCGCCTGCAACTGCCGAACGAGGTCGGTCTGCGCGGCGATGGTGCGCGCCACCACCATCAGGCCCGAGGTGCCGGCGTCGAGGCGGTGCACGATACCGGCGCGCGGCACGCGCGCCAGCGCCGGGTCGTAGGCGAGCAGGCCGTTCAGCAGGGTGCCGCTCCAATTGCCCGCACCGGGATGGACGACCAGTCCGGCCGGCTTGTCGAGAACCAGGATCGAATCGTCCTCCCAGACCACCGGGATCGCCATGGGTTCCGGCGCGTAGGCGCTGTCCTCGGGGTCGACGACCGGCGCGAGCGCGATCGCATCTCTGGCCTGCACGGCGTCCCGCGCGCGGGCGGGCGCGCCGTTGCGGGTCACCGCCCCCGCCTCGATCCAGCGCTGCACCCGGCTGCGCGACACGTCGGGGCGGCGCAGGGCGAGGAATTTGTCGAGGCGCAGGCCGGCATCGCCCGGTTCGACCACGTAGGAAAACTCGTCGTCCTCCGCCGTCCCGGCGACAGCACCCTCACCCCCGCCCTCTCCCGCAGGCGGGAGAGGGGGTAGGTCTCCCGCCGGGACGCCCGATTCCACCATCGTTGATACACTCCTGCGTTTTGCCATCCGACCCGGCCATGAAACCCGCTATTCGTCTTGCGTCCCGAGTGCGACGGCTGCTGCCGGTCCTGGCGATCGCGATGCTGCTGGCCGGGTGCGGTCTGACCAGCCTCGAGAAGGATCCTACCTCGAAGTGGGGGCCGGACAAGCTGTACGACGAAGCGCGCGGCGAACTCAACAACGGCGCCTGGGACAAGGCCCGCGGTCTGTTCGAGAAACTCGAGATCCGCTACCCCTTCGGCGCCTACGCCCAGCAGGCACAGATCGAGATCGCATACTGCTATTTCAAGTCGGGCGATCCGACCGACGCGCTGATGGCGACGGACCGATTCCTCCGGCTGTACCCGGACAGCCAGAAAACCGCATACATCTACTACCTGCGCGGCCTCATCAACTTCATCCGGCCGCCGTGGCTGGTCGGCCGGGCGCTCCATTATCAGATCAGCGAGCGCGACCCCGAGGCCATCCGCCAGTCGTTCGAAGCGTTCAAGGAAGTCGTGACGCGCTATCCGAACAGCCGCTACTACAAGGACTCGCTGCAACGCATGATCTTCCTGCGCAACGCGCTGGCGGATCACGAGGTGCATGTGGCCGACTACTATTACCGGCGCGGCGCGTACCTGAGCGCCGTCGCACGGGCGGAGATGGCGATCCGCACCTACGACGGCGCCCCGTCGCTCGATCGCGCGCTGGGAATCGTGGTCCGCTCGTACAAGCATCTGGGCATGACGCAACTGCAGAAAGACGCCGAGCGGGTACTGCGGGCAAGTTATCCGCACAGCCCCGAACTCAAGCAGTTATGAGCGGGCGCCCGGTCCGGCGCTCGGACTTCGACTTCACGCTGCCGCCGGAGCAGATCGCCCAGCACCCCACCGCCCGGCGCGCCGACGCACGACTGCTGCGCCTGCGCGGGTCGGGCTCCGAATTTGCGCTGGACGATCTGCATATCGCCGATCTGGCGGAAGCCTTCGCTCCGGGCGACCTGCTCGTCTGCAACGACACGCGCGTGATCAAGGCGCGGCTGTTCGGCGAGCGCGAAAGCGGCGGCAAGGTCGAGGCCCTGATCGAACGCCCCGTAGGCGCCTACGGTGGTCCCGCCGGGACACGGCGGGCCCTGGCCCTGCTGCGCGCGAGCCATGCCCCCAAGCCCGGCCAGCGCCTGCATTTCGGTGCAACGCGCCGGACTGCGCAGTTCGAAGCGATGGTCCTCGGACGCGAAGGCGATCTGTTCGAACTGGCGTTCTCCGCTCCGCTCGACCGGGTGCTCGACGAAGCGGGCGAGATCCCGCTACCGCCCTACATCCGGCACCGCCCGGAGGATGAGGACACGGCCCGCTATCAGACCGTCTATGCCCAGGCGCCGGGCGCGGTTGCCGCGCCGACCGCCGGGCTGCACTTCGACGATGCGCTGCTCGCCCAGCTGCGGGAGCGGGGGGTGCAAACCGCGTTCGTCACCCTGCATGTGGGTGCCGGAACCTTCCAGCCGGTGCGGGTCGAGAACCCGGCGGAACATCGGATGCACAAGGAGCGCTACGTCGTCTCCGAGGCAACCGCGGAGGCGATCGCGGCGACGCGGGCGCGCGGTGGCCGCATCGTGGCCGTGGGAACGACCAGCGTGCGCGCGCTCGAGTCGAGCGTGGCGCAGGACGGCGCGCACGCGGGGCAGGTGGTGCCCGCAGCCGGTGAAACCGACCTCTTCATTCTGCCGGGATTCCGCTTCCGGGCCGTCGACCGCCTGCTGACGAACTTCCACATTCCGGGATCGACCTTGCTCATGCTCGTCAGCGCGTTCGGCGGCATGGAGCGGGTGCGGCGAGCCTATGAACATGCGGTCGGGACCGGATACCGCTTCTTCAGCTACGGCGACGCGATGCTGCTCGACCGCGAGGATCTGCCGTGACCAACCCGTTCGAAGTCCTGCGCCGCGACGGCGCCGCGCGCCGCGCCCGCTTGATGCTGGCGCACGGCGTGGTGGAAACACCAGCCTTCATGCCGGTGGGGACCTATGGCACGGTGAAAGCCATGATGCCCGCCGAGCTGGTCGACCTCGGCGCGCAGATCGTCCTGGGCAACACCTTCCACCTCTGGCTGCGCCCGGGCACGGAAGTCGTGCGCAAGCATGGCGGGCTGCACCGCTTCATGGGCTGGGAGCGCCCCATCCTCACCGACTCCGGCGGGTTCCAGGTGTTTTCGCTGGGTGCGCTGCGCAAGGTGAGCGAGGACGGCGTGCGCTTCCGATCGCCGATCGACGGCGCCGCACTCTTCCTCACGCCGGAGGAGTCGATGCGCATCCAGACTGCGCTCGACTCCGACGTCGCGATGATCTTCGACGAGTGCACGCCGTACTGGATCGAAAAGCCCGGACAGGAAGGGCGGCCCGCGACGGCGGCGGAAGCGGCGGCGTCGATGCGGCTCTCGCTGCGCTGGGCGCGGCGCAGCCGCGAGGAGTTCGACCGGCTGGGAAACCGCAATGCGCTCTTCGGCATCGTGCAGGGGGGCATGTACGGCGACCTGCGCGACGAATCGCGCGACGGGCTGGTGGATCTGGGATTCGACGGCTATGCGATCGGCGGACTGTCGGTGGGCGAACCGAAAGAGGAGATGCTGCGCATCCTGGCGCACACCGCGCCGCAACTGCCGCAGGACCGCCCACGCTACCTGATGGGCGTCGGCACGCCGGAAGATCTGCTGGCGGCGATCGCCGAGGGGATCGACATGTTCGACTGCGTGCTGCCCACACGCAACGCGCGCAACGGCTGGCTCTTCACGCGCCACGGCGACATCAAGATCCGCAATGCCGTGCACCGCGACGACACGCAGCCGCTCGACCCCGATTGCGGCTGCGCCACCTGCCGCGGCTTCTCGCGCGCCTATCTGCACCACCTGCAGCGCAGCAACGAGATCCTGGGCGCGCGGCTCAACACCATCCATAACCTGCACTACTACCTGGACCTGATGGCGCGCGCGCGGGCGGCGATCGAAGCGGGACGGTTCCGGGAGTTCGCGCAGGCGGAGCGGGCGGCGCGCGGCGGCCCGGCGGGATAGGCGAAGACCGTTCCGCTTCTCCGCGCCCTCACCCCCGCCCTCTCCCGCACGCGGGAGAGAGGGCAAGGGAATGCCGGCCGCTCGCCGCATGCGGGAGAGGGGGACGAAATGCCGGATCGGGCGGGGCGAGGGTCGCCCGTCAGGCGATTGGTGCCTCGGTCTGTTTCAGATGATCCGCCAGCCGCAGGGAGAACTGGACGATGGGCAGCGTCGGATTGCCGAACCCCGAGGTGGTGTAGATCGACGAGCCGGCGATGTAGAGATTCTCCGAGCCGAACACCTTGCAATCGCGATCGACCACTCCATAGCGCGGGGACTCGGACATCCGCGTGCCGCCCATGTGGTGATTCCCGGCCAGCTCGCCCTGGGCAGGGAATTTGGCCCCGTCGATCACCCACTCCCGCAACTGGATCCGCCCCAGGTCGTGGCGCAGCATCCAGTCGTTGAATACGCGCAAGGTCTCGGTGAGGGTGCGGCGGTCGATCTCCTGCTTCTTCCAGTGCAGGTCGACTCGCGGGATGCCGAAATGGTCGTGCGCGCGCCCCAGCTCGACGGCGTTGGAAATCGTCGGCGCCTGCTCCCAGGCCGCCCGGAAGCGGACGCCACAAACCAGATTCTTCTCCGCCAGCGCGGCGACCTTCTTGCCGAGCCTGGGGGCGGCGCAGCTCAGCTCCTTCATCATCTCGTCGGTCCCCCCTTCGGGCTGCAGATCCAGCCGCAAGCCGCAGCCGAGGATGCGCAGCCGGATCTGCTCGCGATCGCTCAAGTGGTAGAACCGCAGCTTCCCGGTATGGAAACCGACGATCGCCTTGCCCAGGGTGAAGTGCGGATGCTCCATCCAGTACTTGCCGATCGGCGCGTCGGTATCGAAGAAGCGGTCGCCGTGCCGCTGCGCGAACCACAGCAGGAATCGCGAATTCTCGATTCCGCCCATGGCGAACACGAACCGCCGGGCGCGAATCGTCATTTCCTTGCCGGTGTAGCTGCGGAACCGGGCCGAGGTGATGCGGCCGCCGCCATGGTCACGATCGCCGGCGATGTCGATCAGGTTGGCATCGAGGAACAGCGTCGCGTGCCGGGATTCCGTCAACTCCTTCTCGTACTTGCCACGGAAACGGACCGGCGGCGAAAACTGGAACTGGAACGGCCGGACGATCTCCCCTCGCGGCCCCGGATCGTCGAAATCGTTGCGGACTTCGAGGATGTCGCAGGCCTTCGCGAGGTACGGATGCAAATCCCGGCATTCGATCGGCCACTTGTACTCCGGACCGAGATAGCCGCGCCGAAAATCGAGTTCCGTGAACGGCCGACACCAGCCGCCCCAATGATTGGTGCTGCCACCCAGGAAGCGGAGCCGTGAGCCGTCGAGCGTCAGATACGGGTCGCCGATGACCTTGCCTTTGTAGCAATCCTGGGATGCCGCGGAAAAGTGGTCGCTTCCGCCTTCGCAGAGCGCGATGCGGTAGCCGTGCCGCGTGAGTGCGTTGGTCAGGGTGATACCCGCCGCCCCGGCGCCGACGATGCAAACGTCGAACTCCCCGGCCGCCGCGTCGCCGGCCGCAGTGGCATTCAGATTGTGCAACATCAAAGATCCTCTTCCTTGAGGATCCAGCCGTCGACGATGCGGATCGTTCCCCCCTTGCCGGCTTTCGCCGCCGGTGGGCGACGGAAACCCGCAGCAAGGGCGAACAGGGCAGAAAACAGCGTGCTCAGAAAGTATCTGCGGCGCATGGCAGGTCCGGATGCAGGGTGTCGTCGGCAACGGCGAAAAGCGGGGGGAGTCTACGTGGGAGAACGCGGGATTGCGGGCCAATTTGTTTCAAAACGTGTACCGGCGCAAAACCGTGCCCGGCGGTTCCCGCACGGGGGAGAGAGGGAACCCCTATAATCGTCCGCTTTGCCGATCCGCCCGACGGAGCCCGTCATGCTGCCATTCATCACCGACGCCTACGCCCAGACCGCCGCCCCGGCCGCGCAACAGCCGAGCTGGATGCCGATGATCGTCCTGACGGCGATGATGCTGGTCATGTACGCCCTGCTGATCCGGCCTCAGGCGAAAAAGCAGCGCGAGCAGAAAGCCATGAATGAGGCGCTGGCCAAAGGCGACGAGGTGGTCACCTCGGGCGGGCTGATCGGCCGCATCACGGAACTCACCCCGCAGTACATGACCTTGCAGGTGGGGTCGGCCGGCGACAAGCCGGTCACGATTACCGTGCTGCGCAGCTCCGTGCAAACGCTCCTGCCCAAGGGAACGATGAAATCCCTTGGTTAGCACGGTGCCCGCGCTGGATATCGTGGCTTCGACGGCAATGCCCCTTGCGACAGAAACCCGGGAGGATCGGCCGGGGAGGGAGTCTACGCCCCCCTTCACGCATCCTCCGCGGCCCTGACAACCGCCCCCCCGGCAACCATGAACCGCTACCCGCTCTGGAAGTATCTGATCATCGCCGTCGCACTCGCGTTCGGGGTGCTCTACACGGTCCCCAACTTCTTCGGGGACGCGCCGGCAGTGCAGATCGCCTCGGTCAAGGCCACGGTCCATGCCGATACCACCCTGCTCGGCACGGTGGAACAAATCCTGGCGCAGGACAAGCTCGCGCAGCAAGGCATCACGCTCGACATCCTCGGTCAGAACCCGACGATCCGCGTGCGCTTCGCCGACACCGACACCCAGAGCCGCGCCCGCGAACTGCTTGACAAGGCGCTCAATCCCGACCCCAACGACCCGACCTATGTCGTCGCGCCCAACCTGATTCCGCGCACGCCGGGATGGCTGCAGCGCATCCATGCGCTGCCGATGTACCTGGGCCTCGACCTGCGGGGCG
>JAJYBQ010000050.1 GCA_021778935.1 Pseudomonadota bacterium
TACCCGCCTGATCTCCAGGTTCTGGTCGAGGGCGTCGAGCCGGTTGCGGCGACGACGACCCCGGCGCCCACCTTCTCCTCGTCCATCGCCTCGTACGAGGCCGATACCGTTTCGAAGCGCGTGGTGTTTCTGCGGCAGATTCCCCGCGACCCGTTTTTTCCGGATCAGTCCGTCGCCCCCGACCAGCAGTGGGACCTGCGCTCCTACGGTTCGCCGCCGGGGGATTTCGAGCCGGGCGATGATGTGTACGATGTCTCGTCGCGCTCCACCGAGATCGGACTCAACGGAATTCCCTACAAGGACTGGTAGCATGGGAACCCCTTCGGTACCGCGCCGCGATCGAGGCTTCACGCTGGTCGAGTTGATGGTGGTGCTGGTGATCATCGCGTTGCTGCTGACGATCGCCGTTCCGCGGTATTTCGGCACCGTCGAAAACGGCAGGCACGCGGTGCAGCGACAGAACATCGCCGCGATCCGCGATGCCATCGACAAGTACCGCGGCGACCAGGGGTCCTATCCGCAGACGCTCCAGGACCTGGTGGACAAGAAATATCTGCGGGCAATTCCCGTCGATCCGGTCACCGGCCGGAACGACTGGATCCCCGTTCCGCCCGCCGATCCCGATGTCTCGGGAATTTATGATGTGCGCAGCCCGCCGACGGCGACATCTCCTGCACCCGCCGCCGATGGTTCGTCGTGACCCGCCGGCGGCACCGCCGCAACCGGAGCGCGGGATCATTCTCCTCGCCCTGCTCCTGATGCTGGTTCTGGTGGGAATCGGAGCGTTGGCCGCCGCGGAAGTCTGGTCGACGGCGCGCAAGCGCGAACGCGAAGCGCAGTTGCTGTTCGTCGGCGACCAGTATCGCCGCGCAATCGAGTCGTACTGGAACGCCTCGCCGGGGATCAAGGCATTGCCGACATCGGTCGATCAATTGCTCAACGACGACCGCTTTCCGGATCCGGTCCATCACCTGCGGCGGCGATACCGCGACCCCATCACCAACGACACGACCGACCTCGCGCTCATCACCGTCGGCAGCAGCGTGATCGGCGTGCACTCCCCCTCGACCGATGCACCGTTGAAGCATGCCGGCTTTCCCAAAGCCGACAAGGAATTCGAAAAAGCGCGCCAGTACTCGCAGTGGAAATTCCTCTTCCTTCCCCCCGGAATGAGCGCGCCGGTCGCGGCGCCCCCCGCAGGCGGACCGGCAGCGGCAAGTGCTGCCGCCGCACCGGTTCCGCCATCCCGACCCCGGTCGCCGTGGTGAACGATCCGTTCGCCGGCGGGGGAAGCTCGGGGACGGAGAAGCCCTACTGCAGGGATTGGGTGGTAAGGCTGCCGCCTACGATCCCGGGACCACCGCCATAGGAAATCCAGTTGTTCCCAAAGGACTTCACCGTAACGCCGGTCGTCTGCATGTTGATCGCCGCAGCATTCCCCGCGGCGACGCGGTCGCCGTCCAGGACCAGTCTGGCGCCCCCCGTCACCGAACTGCTGATGTCGACGGTGTCGGATGGGGTCGTTCCGACCCCAAGCGTGATGAGCGAGCTCCTGATGACATGCGCCCCCGCGTTCGAGGAACTGGAACCCGACGTATTCGCCAGCACCAGGGCCGGGCCAGCCGTGACGACGTCGGAATTCTCGATTTCGAGTCCGGATCCCTGGAACGGCCCGGATGTCCCGGAAACCCGGACGCCGATTCCCGGGCCCTGGGTTGCGACGGCGTAGACCCGGGTGCCGTACACGCCGACGAAAGCGCCGTCACTGACTCCGATCCCGCCGCCGAGATTGTTCACCAACTGGGAATCCTGGATCGCGACGAAATTTCCTTCTCCTGCCGGAGCGATCGCGATCCCCATCCCCCCGTTGTCGTGGATCTGGCTGGAAGTCACTTCCAGATGCTGCTGGGGATAGCCGTTCGAATTGGGCGGGGTGCTCCGCGAATCGGCGATGCCGTCTCCGCTCATGTTGGAGATCGTGCAGGAGTCCAACACCACCGCCGATGCACTCTGGATGGCGACGCCCGTGGTTCCGCCGCTTCCGTTGATGGTCAGACCGGTGATCAGGACATTTCCGCCCGGCGCATTGATCGTGACGCCATTTCCCGACGCAACGGTGATCCCAGCATAGATCCCGGTCGCCCGGATGCTCAAAGACTGGGTGATGGTCACCGGACCGTATCCCCCCGAAGTCAGCACGACGATCTCGCCGCCGGGGGCGAGCACCGATACCGCCGCGCCGAAAGTTCGGCACGGCGCAGTCGGCCCGCAGTTGCTCGACGTGTTCGCATCCGTGCCGCTCGTGGATACGAACGCACGCGGAACCGCCGCCTCCGCAGCGACCCCGCCGAACAGCATTCCGAAAGACCATACGACGACGACCATCCACGGCAACGGTTTGTTTACAGACATTTTTTTCTCCGGCAGCAATTTCAAGACAACCCCCCAATTCCTTACGGCACTCCCGTACCCGAAATCCCCTACAATGCGCCGCGCACAGCCTAACCCACGCGGCATGCCAACGCAAGAATCCCGGGGCCGCCTTCGGCAGGGCGGGGAAACGGGATGGCGTCGCCTCGCCGCACCCTACAATCGCGCCATGCTGGAACGGATCGACATCGGCAAGAGTTACCCCATCCACCACGGCCGCAGCCGCCGGCAGGTATTGCATCACGTCGACCTGACGGTGCGCCCCGGCGGGAAGTGGGGGATCACGGGGCGCAACGGCGCGGGCAGGTCGACGCGGATCCGCATCCTGAGCGGCTCGGACCGGCCGCACCGCGGCGCCGTCCGTCTCGATCCCGGGCGCTTGACGGTGTACGAGAGCGTGGACGCGGCGATCCGGGCGTACGAGAACCTCTGACATGCCGGAGCCGCCGCCCGCCTTGCCGCGCGATGCCGGGGATACGCCACACACCGCCGGCGCGCCCGACAGGCGCATCCTCGTCGTCTTGGGCATGCACCGGGCCGGAACCAGCGCGATCGCCCGCAGTCTGCATGTGCTCGGGGTTCACCTCGGCAATCGCCTCATGCCGCCCGTAGCCGGGGTCAACGACCGGGGATTCTGGGAGGACCTGGACATCCATGATCTGAGCTGCGAAATGCTGCAGGAACTGGGAGCCGACTGGCATCATCTGATGCCGTGGCATCCGGACATTCTGCCGCGCCTGCACGACCGCGGATTCTTCCGGCGTGCCGTCGATCTCCTGGAAGGCAAACTCGCCCGCAACCCGGTCATCGGGATCAAGAATCCCCGCACCGCGATGCTTCTTCCGTTCTGGCAGGCGGTGTTCGCCGATTGTGCGGCGCAAACCAGCTATGTGCTGGCGATCCGCAACCCGCTCAGCATCGTGCAGTCCCTCGTCCATCGGGATCGGTTCGATGAAGAAAAAATCAGCTTGCTGTGGCTGCTGCACATGGTTCCGGCCGCCGAAACCTTGCTGCAAGGGCACCGTGGCGTGGTGGTCGACTACGACCAGCTGCTGCAGGATCCGCAAGGCGAGCTGCGGCGCATGGCCGCCGCGCTCGATTTGCCGTTCGACGCGCAAGCCGGGGATGCCTACGAGCGCGATTTCCTGACGCAGGAGCTGCGGCATACGCACCATTCGATCGCCGACCTGCAATCCCGCCCGTTCCTTGGCCCGATGACCTGCCCGCTTTATTCGGCGCTGGCGGCGGTCGCCGCGGGTGTGATCGGCGCCGATTCGCCGCAACTGCGCGACGCCGCAGCCGGTGCGCGCGCCGAACTCGTCCGGTGGGAGCCTGCGCTCGCCCTGCTCCACGATCTGTTCGAGTTCAAGCGTACGGCGCAGCACGAGCTGGCGGCACGGACAGACCAGGTTCAGCAGTGGCAAAACCGGGGGCGGGAACGCGATCGCCAGATAACGGACCTGCTGCGGCGCCTGGCAGCACCGGAATCCCCCCGCCTTCGCGCCTGCCTGGAAAGCGATTGGTATCGACAACGGAATCCCGACCTCGCAAATGCCGGGGTCGATCCGTACCACCATTGGTTTTCCGCTGGTGCAGAGGAAGGTCGCATCCCATGCGAGGATCCGCCGGGTCTGGCCTGGGACCTGATCCAGGACCGGATCCAGGAAGCGGCTGACCGGCGTGCCGCCGACCTGCAGCAGTCGTTCGCGCACCAACTGAATGCCGTGCACGCCGCGAACCGGGAAGGGATTGCCGCGCTGAAAAGGGAGTACGACGGCCGCGAGCAGGTGTTACACGAGGTCATCGCGCAGAACCGGAATGATCGCCTGGAAGCAGTAAAGGGCGAAATTTCCGAGCTATTGCAAACGCAGATCGGCGCGCTGGCCTCGCGCACCGAGATCCTTCACGAAAGCCTGAAAAACCAACTGGAAGCACAGATGGCGGCGCATACCCGGCATCTCCACGACGGATTGCGCTCCTGGATCGCGCAGACCGAACGGTTGCTCGAGACGGAACGCGATATGCTGCGAACCCAATACGACCAGTCGCTGGCGTTGCTGCAGCAAGACCTGCGCACGCTGGAATCGTCGGTGGCGTGGCGCCTGAGCGCACCCATCCGCGCGATCACGGCATTGTTCGGATCGAAGGTCGACCTGCCCCGCGTTGCCGCAATGCGCCCCGCACCGGCGGGAAGGGTCGCGAATTCGCCCTCGGAATGAGGGCCGCAACCGGGTGACCGCGTTGGGGAAGCGACGCCCCATGCGCCGGCGCCCGCGTCAATCCCCCCGAAAGATCCGGGAAAGAAAACGTTGCCGCCGACCCGGGGCATTGCCCTCCCCCGCTTCGCGTCCCTGCCATGCCTGCGGCGTCACCGGCTTGCCGAGATAGCCGCCTTTCATGATTTTCCGCTCGTCCGCGATATTCCGGGGCTCCCGCACCAGGGCCTTTTGCAACCACAGGTCGGTGCCCATCGGGGTGTACCAGGCGCAATCCTCGAAGTAGTAATGCGTCACCTGGGACCAGCGGGTACGGTGTTTGTCGTGTTGCGGCGAACCGCCGTGCAGCACGTTCGCCGCCCAAATGACCGCCTGCCCCTTGCGGGCAAGAAAGCGCTGCGGCGCTGTGCCGTGCAGGCGGATCATCTCCCGCCAAAGCGGTTCGTAGACGGTCTGACCCATGGGGCCGTCGTGATCCGCCGCGCAAAGGCCCAGTTGTTCGTTGCCATACACCGGCCAGCGATGGCTGCCGGGGTAGTACTCGAGCGGGCCGGCATCTTCGTGGATATCTTCCAGGGCCACCCATACCCCGCACATGAACCGGTCCGGCACCGAGCTGAAATGCACGGCGTCGCTATGCGCCGGTTGCTGCGTGCCGACCGGAAAATTCAAGGTCTGGAACGGCCACGCCGCGCGGCCGTACATGGCGCTCAGGATTTCGAGGATCTCCTGATTGGCGGCGAGGCGCCGTACCCCGCCGTGGGTCTGCCAGGCATCCTGCACCCGCAGGCTGATGTCGCCCACCGTGCGCCAGCGATCCAGATCGAACTGCGGGGCCAGGTCACGCCGGATGTCCTCGGCAATGGCATCGAAATCCGGATCGGGAAAATCGATCACGGTAAAGCCTTGCGTGTGCATCTCCCGCGCCATGCGCAGCCGCTCCGGGTCGGTCCAGACCTGTTCGGCGAATTCCTCGAAAAACGGCGATTCGATCCACGGTACGCCGGGCAAAAGGGCTTGCATGGGGTGGAGCATGTCGTTGCGGTCCGGTGGGAGACTTTGCGTGCGCGAAGTGTAGCGGGATCCCATCCGCAACCACGGCGATCACGCGGCTTGCCATTCGCCCGCGCAGCGGCACCGTCCGCAAGGCGCTCGACGGTCAGCTCTCGCTCCATCTCGGCCAGGCTCGCCATGACGTGGAAGACCAGGGGTGTCGCCATCGCGTAGCTGTCGAGGCCGGAACGCCCGCACGGGCGGGTGGACCTGGTCGCGGCCGGCATGGCGGTGCTGCGGTCCTGGCGGCCCTCTACAAGCGCGCCATGCTAGGGTTCCCGTGCTTTCCGCATCGATTTCAGCACGTCGTCGACCTCTGTCGATTGGGCTCGTTTACGCGAGGATGCTCGGGCGAAGACGAATCCATTCCATACCTGGCGTGCGCTCCGCGACAAACGTATCTCGGACCACATTCAGCCTGTAGGTGAGGAACATTCGGTCCCGCACGTTGGATAGTCGCTCTGGTTTGAACACGACGCCATTCGTGCCGGCACAGCGGGCGGATTGCACGAGGAGGCCGTTCAAACCCTGTTCAAATGCGTAGCGGCCAACCCGGTGCGTAAATGCGTAGCGGGTACGGCTGACAAGATCGGGGTGGGTGTTTTCTTTGCCACGCATATCTACCAGGAGTGCGTCGCAACGCACATCGAAGAGCCGCCGATCGGTCGCGATCTCCCGATCCTCATCCGGAAAGCTTTCGCGCACGAACCGAAACCAGTGCCAGGCCGTCTCGTACACCGTCGTTTCGACTTCCGGCGATCCGTACCACAGACCGTACGTCGATCCATCGGAAAAACGCGTCGCCTGCCAATTCGAGGTATCGAACGAGTAGCTGATGACGGAACCGTAGTCGAATGGGCGCGTAATGAGCGCTGCTGTCGTCGGGATCCGCTCGACGCCCTCGGCGGCGATCGCAATTTCCCAGTCACTGAAGTTGGACGACAGGTCGTCGAAGAGATTTTGCGATTCCCGGATATCGGGGATATTGCGAGCGAGGTCACCGTGAAAATCGACGTTGCTGGAAAATAATTCCGGTTGCATCTACTGACCGCGCTGGAAATCCAGGTAACGCCGGACCGCCAGCAAACCCTCGAAACCGCGGTCGATGACCAGGTCGATCGGGCGGACTCCCATACGGCGGTTGGGTTGTGTCATCCAGCGGTAGGCAAGGTCTCGATCCCGCGGAAAGAGCACGCGCAAGGACTTATGGATTCCCAGCAGGTGACCAGCGCGGTCCAACAGATCCCGATTGTCCGCCAACGGCTCGCCGGCGCGATACCTTGCAAGGGTGCTTCGGCTTCCCACCGAAAGACCAAGCGCCTCGGCCTGTTCCGCCGCAGTCAATTGCCAGTGATCGAATAGCTTGGTCACCATCCCGGCGAGCCGGGCGCGAGACTGCCGGCTCCGTAGGTCAACGAAGCGATGCGTTTCGGCGACGGCGACCATGACGGTTTCCCGAGGCTGGTATCTATTGGCACAAAGTATGTCCCAATTGCAACGCCTCCGTCAAGCATTATCTCGAGACGGAACGCGTTCGGATCGAAGGTCGACCTGCCCATCGAATACCGTGACCGCCCTCATCCTGGCGGCCCTCTACAATCACGCCATGCTGGAACTGATCGACATCTGCAAGAGCTACCCCATCCACCACGGCCGCAGCCTGCGCCCGGTGCTGGACCGCGTCAACCTGACCGTGCGCCCCGGCGAGAAGTGGGGCATCATGGGGCGCAACGGCGCGGGCAAGTCCACACTGATCCGGATCATGAGCGGATCGGACCGGCCGCATAGCGGCACGGTTCGCAAGACGATGTCCGTCTCCTGGCCCCTGGCCTTCGGTGATGCGTTTCAGGGCAGCCTGACGGGCAAGGACAATGCCCGCCTCATTTCCCGCGTGTACGGGGTCGACTACGGCAAGACCCTGGAGATGGTCGAAGACTTCGCCGAACTGGGCGCCTACCTGGGCGAGCCGGTCAAGAACTACTCGTCCGGCATGCGGGCGCGGCTGGCCTTCGCCATTTCCATGGCCATCGAGTTCGACTGCTTCCTGATCGACGAGGCGATGTCGGTCGGCGATCACCGTTTCACGGTGAAGTGCGATACCGAGCTCTTCGGCAAGCGCGGCGACCGCGCCATGGTGATCGTGGCGCACCAGACCGATCTCATCCGCAACCACTGCGACCACGCGGCCATTCTGGACCAGGGGCGCTTGACGGTGTACGAGAGCGTGGAGGCGGCGATTCAGGCGTATGAAAACCTCTGAGCGAACACGATCCTCTGTTCGCGGTTCGAGAAATCCACGTTCTGCACCGGTCCGAATGAGGTGAAATGATGCATCCCACTGCGATGTTCAATGGGAAGCGGTTCTTCGAATGTCCCGGAGCGCGATTCGCCCTCGGAATGAGGGCCGCAACCGGGTGATCGCACCGGGGAAGCGACGCCCCAATGGGGATTCACCGCAACACCCAGGTCCCATTCTTCCGGATCTCCGCATACATTTAGCCCTTTCCGGCCTCCGAGTCCATTTTCCCATCGACTGATCAGCCACCACCGCCACAGTTTCCCGGTCTGGTCATCCGCTACGCGTATCTATGGAAACGGGAGGCGGACTGCGGACATGACGTGCCGTCGTTTTCTGAAAATGAAAGCCCGTCCCGCGGCAGGCTCAGCCGCGCAGGGACGCGAGCTGGCGTTCGAGGAAGGCGATCCGCATCTTCGCCAGTTCGAGCTCGTCCGTCACGCCCTGGGTGGAGCGCAGATATTCCAGTTCCGCCTTGAGCATCTGGTTTTCGCGCACCAGGTCCGCGTTCGCCGAACGCGGCGCCCGGGACTTGTCGCCGCCGGTCAGCCGCGACACGGTCTGGATCGTGGTCTTGAACTTCTTCGCAACCGCCGTCTTCGACTCCCCGGCCTGCACGGCTTCGACGATATTCCGTTTCGTTGCGTCATCCAGCCGCTTGCCTTTTGCACCTGCAGTCATCATTGCACCTTCCGGTTGTAATAGTGAAGATCATTGTTGATATGTTCGACATTCCAGGAAATGGATGTTACCGGAATGGATGGGGGAATCGCGCCATCGCAGGTGAACCGGATGAAGTGCAACGTCGATGAACAGGATGATGCGATGCCCATACCGCCCCAATGCAAGTCCCCTCACCCCCGCCCTCTCCCGCGCGCGGGAGAGGGTGCTCCAGTTGACCTTGGCAGTATCGGAATAAACCCGCCCTCTCCCGCGCGCGGGAGAGGGGGTATACCGTGGGGCGGCGACCGGCGCCGCGCTATGCCTCGGCCATGGTCGTCGCGGCGGCGTTGCGCCCGGGGATCTGCTCGGCGTTGCGCTCGTGGAAATAGCGCACCTGGTTGCGCCCCGCCCGCTTCGCGGCGTACATCGCCGCATCCGCGCGCGCCAGCAGCAGTTCGGGCTCGGTGCCGTCCTCGGGACAAAGCGCGACGCCGATACTTGCGGAGACGGCCGCGGACCGGTTCGCGGTGACGGTGACGGGCTCGCGCACGAATTCGAGGACGCGATCCAGGATGGTCCGACATTCTTCGCGGCTATGTAGTTGGGCCAGGACGAGCACGAACTCGTCGCCGCCCAGGCGCGCCACCGTGTCATTGGCGCGCAGGCACGCCTGCATCCGCACCGCGACCGCCTGGAGCAAGCGGTCGCCGGCGTCATGCCCGAACCGGTCGTTGATCTCCTTGAAGCCGTCGAGGTCGATGAAGCAAACCGCCAATTCGCGGTGCGTGCGTTCCGAAAACGGCAGGGCCTGATGAATCCGATCGAGCAGCAACGTGCGATTCGGCAGGCCCGTCAGCCCATCGCGGAAGGCCATGCTCTCGACCTGCTCCTGATAGTGCTTGAGCTCGGTGATGTCCTGCAGCAGCCACATCGACTCGTCGCGCTCGGCCGAGAGCATCACGCCGCTCATGTCGACCCAGATCCCCTGCCCGTCCTTGCGCAGCAGGCGGATCTGCGTGCGGTAGGTGCCGCCCTGGCGCAGACTCGGGTATGCGTCCTCGCCGAAACGGCGGTAGGACTCCGCATCCGGATACAGACTGCACAGGTCCTCGCCGAGCGGCTCGGCCGGGCCGTATCCGAGCATTTGCTCGAGCGCCCGGTTCCTCCAGATCTCCTTCCGACCCCGCAGCTTGAGAATGCCGACGAGTTCGTTGTCGAGCATCATCGCCTGTTCGCGGTTGAGATCGGCCAATCGTGCGGTCAGCCGGCTCCGCTCCATCAGCCATCCGATCAGGATGGTGACCAAGGCGTAGACGGCGATGGATAGATCCGGCAGCAAACCCTTCATCCACGCCCATTGCGCCGGGACCCCCAGGGTGCGCGCGGTTGCGGCGCCGAGCGCGACGACGAGCACGCCGGGCCCGAAGCCGCACAGGAAGAAGGTGAGCACGGCGGCGAAGTAGAACGGCACGACCGGAAACCCCGGCTCGATCGCGGAGAGCGCAATCCGGAATGACAGGGTCGCGAGATAGATGGCGACGGCCACGGCAACGCGCACGGCCGCAGAACGATTGCCGAAAAAGGGGGAGTTGGCGTACTGCACAGGCCTTCCTGCAAGGATTGCTGCGATTCTGCCATGGTCCGTCCACGCGATCGCCCGAATCCTCCTTCCGGAAGCGGCCCCGGTACGCCCCCCCTGCGGCCGCGTCATCGCAGATCCGGGGCAAGAGCCCCCGAAATCACCGTGTCGGTACCGCAGCGAGCTGCTTACAATGTGCCACGCAGGACGCCGTGATTCCGCCCGTGGGGTGGCGGGATCCGTCATCATCCCCACCGACCCGACACCCGATGGAGCGATCGATCCCAGCCTCCACCCTTGCGCCCGGCTCGGGCGCCGGCCCGATGCCTGCCAGGGCGCGTCCGTACGGCACCCGGCGCCGCGGGGCACCGGCGCGCGCACGGACTTCGTCGGCCGACGCGCGGCATCCGCGCCGGAGCGCACGGCCATGCGCCCGCTGATTCCGGCGCTGGTCGCCGCCGCGGCGACATTGGGATGGCTGCTGGCGGTCGTGCGCGGACAGAACCGCTCCCTGCGCCGCAGCGCGCGCCTGCTTGCCCGGACGGGCGAGCTGCAGGCCTTCCTGGCGCAGATCAACCAGGCGGCGTCCCAGCTCGAGGAGGAGGACACGTACCTGCGCAGCGTGTGCGCGCTTGCGGCACGCGAAGGAAAGCTGGCGCTGGCGCTGATCGGCCGGCCCGACGAGCGCGGGCAGTTGGAGGTCCTGGCGGCGGCAGGCGCGACGGCCTACCTCGACGGCCTGACGATCTCGGTGCTGCCGGAGATGCCGGAAGGGCAAGGGCCGGCGGGCCGCGCGTGGCGCGAAGGCCGCCCGGTCTTCACTTCGGATTTTTCGGCGGCCTGGCTCGCGCCCTGGCGCGATCGCGCCGAGCGCGTCGGGCTCAAGGCGACCGCCGTGCTGCCGATCCGGCGCGGCGGCGTGCTCTGGGGCCTGCTGCTGTTCTACCGCGGCGACGACGTGGTGTTCGAGCCGCCGATGCAGCGGCTGCTGGTGGAACTCGCCGACGACGTCGGGCGCGGGCTCGACCACATCGCGCGCAGCAAGCGCCTGCGGCTGCTCGACCGCGCCGTGGCCGCGCTATCCGAAGGGTTGACCATCGCCGATGCCCGGCGCGACCTGATTTTCGTCAACCGCGCGTTCGCGGAGATCTCGGGCTACCCGCCCGAGGAGGCCGTCGGCCGCAACTGCAATTTTTTGCAGGGACCGCAGAGCGATCCGGCCATCATCGAGCGCATCGGCGGGGCGCTGCGCGCCGGCGAGAGCTTCGATGGGGAAATCGTCAACGTGCGGCGGGATGGTTCGACATTCTGGAACCACCTGCACATCGACGCGGTGCACGATGCCGAAGGGCGCATCACCCACTACGTCGGCATTCAGCGCGATGTCACCGACCGCGAGCTGCAGGCGCAGCGTCTGGCGCGCGCGCAGGCCGTGTACCGGGCGCTCGCCGCGGCCGCCGACTCCCTGCTGATGGGCGCGACCGAGGCGGCGATGACGTCGCGCCTGTGCCAGAGCCTGATCGAGGGCACCGAGTTCTCTTCGGTCTGGCTGGCCCGGCCCGATGAGCAAGGGATCTTCCGGCCGATGGCGACATCTCCCAAGCGTGCGGACGAACCGGCGTCGTTCTTCGATTCCCTGCACGTCGCCACCGACGACCCGGGATCGGCGGTCGCGCAGGCTTGGCGCAGCGGAACCGTGGTGGTCGCCGAACTCGCGATGCCACCACAGGACGGCGCCGGCGGGCCACCGGCTGCGGTGCTCGCCGCTCCGGTCCGCCGCGGCCACGGAGTCTGGGGCGTCCTGGTGCTGGTGGCCCAAGGTTCCGGAGCGTTCGACGAAACCACGCGCAGCGCCTGCGAGCGGGTCGCGGCGCTGCTCGGTCACGGCCTGGACGAACTGG
>JAJYBQ010000308.1 GCA_021778935.1 Pseudomonadota bacterium
GTAGATCGTGACGTTCTTCAGGCCGGCGATCTCGCGCTCGAAGTGCTTGCAGTAGGGGCAGTTGGGATCCTCGAATTCCACCAGTAGCCGCGACCCGTTGCCGCGGACGGTCTTGATTGCGTCCGCCAGCGGCAGCGCCCGGATGTTCACGCGGCGGACGACTTCTTCGCGCGGAGAAGTGAGATCCTGCGCCTCCGGTCCGCGAAGGTCGAACGCCCGGCCGACGAACAGGTAGTCGACGCGGGCGTCGACATAGACGACATCCATGTCATCCACGACCTCATACAGCCCGAACGGCATCCGGCACACCGAATGAACGGTGCCGCCGATCCGTTGCTCGACGCGGGCGCGGATCGATCCGGCGAGTGCGGCGGGAACCGGCGCGACCGCCCGGCCCGCCACCATCTGCGGGCACGAAGAGAGCGCCGGAGGCGACGCCGCCAGGGTGGCGGTGCTGCAGCCGGCCAGGAACAGCGCAAGTGCACCCACGACAGCGGGAATCCATTGACGACGAACCACGATCAGCTCCAGCGGGAAGAAAACGATTTTGGACGGGGGTGGGCGCCACCAGGCCGCTCACCCCATGGCATGGCGCACCAGCGCATTCTTGACCGGCGGCAGCGCATCGATCAGGGACATGCCGGCGTTGCGCAGGCGGCGGGTTGTCGCGTTCGGCGCCGCGAAGAGCGCAGCGAGCGCGCCGACCGTGCCGCGCATGAGTGCGATCGGCTCTGCGCGCGCGCGCTCATACCGGCGCAGCAGCACGAGGTCGCCGATGCTGCGCCAGGTTTCCCGGGTATCGAGGCGGAGCAGCAAGTCGGCGACGTCCTGGAGGCCGAGGTTCAGGCCTTGTCCCGCCAGCGGATGTACGACGTGGGCGGCGTCGCCCATCAGCGCCAGCCCGGGCCGCACCAGCCGGTCGACGACGAGTCGGCGCAACGGAAAGGCGTGCCGGTCGCCAAGGATTTCCAGGTTGCCGAGGACGCCGCCGCTACGTTCCGCAACCCGCTGCTGGAATTCCGGCAACGACAGGGATTCCAGTTGGGGCGCGAGCGCGTCCGGCGCCGACCAGACCAGGGATGCATGGTTGCCGGGCAGCGGTAACAGCGCAACGATGCCTTCGTCGGGCGTGAACCACTGGTAGGCAACGCCGTCATGCGGGTGTTCGCAGGCAAAGTTGGCCACGAAAGCAATGTGGCCATACGATTTCCCGTGGGCGCCGATGCCGGCCGCAGCGCGGACCGAGGAACCCTTTCCGTCGGCGCCGACCAACAGGTCGCACTCCACCACCGTGCCGGTTCCGCCCGGCATTCCCGCGCTCAGGTGGATGCGCGTCGCCCCCCCGGCATCGAATGTCGCGGTGTGAAACTGCAGCGGGATGTGCTCGATGCCCGGCGTCATCGCACAGCCGAGCCATAACGCGCGCAACAGGGCGCTTTCCTCGCTGATCGTCGCAAGGCGTTCGGCGCAGGACGCGTACGCGTCAAACCGCAGGCGTCCACCCGCGTCGCCGGCCACCTGCATGCGAGACACCGGGCAGATGCGCGTCGGGTCGATCTGCGCCCAGACTTTGCAATCCGCGAGCAGCCGGCGCGACCCTTCGGAGATCGCATAGATGCGGGGGTCGAATCCGGCCGGCCGACTGCCGCCGATCGGGGCGGGCGCTTCGCTTCCGGCTTCGAAAAAGCGTGGTGTCGGGCCGATCAGGCGGACGCTCAGGCCGCGCTGTGCGCAGCCCAGTGCGGCGGCCAGTCCTACGACCCCGGTTCCAACGACGGCCACGGTTTCCGGACGGGCAGCATGGCCTTGCCGTTCCCGGCGGATCGGCGACAACGGTGCAGAATGGGCTGACGCGGACATGTTCGCTCGTCGTTCGCTCGTGGCGGTGGCGCCTTGCGCATCGGCAAGGCGAAGGAAGAACCGCCCATTATAATTGGGGACCCTCCTATGGACGATCTTCGACCCGATCCCCCATCTCCGCCATCGGCGGCCTTGGCCGCGCGCATCCGTGAGGCCTTGCGTGCGCTCGATGCCGTGCTCGTTGCGCATTACTACGTCGATGGCGCGGTGCAGGACATTGCCGATGCGACCGGCGGTTGCGTGGGAGATTCGCTGGAAATGGCCCGGTTCGGGCGCGACCATCCTGCCCGCGCGCTGGTCGTCGCGGGGGTGCGCTTCATGGGCGAGACCGCAAAGATCCTGAGCCCTGACAAGCGGGTGCTGATGCCGACCGTCGAGGCGACATGTTCCCTGGACCTGGGCTGCCCGGTCGATCGGTTCGACGCCTTTTGCAACCAGCATCCGGACCGGGTCGTGGTCGTGTACGCGAACACCAGCGCGGCGGTCAAGGCGCGTGCCGATTGGGTGGCCACGTCGAGCACCGGGCTCGATATCGTGCGCCACCTCCACCAGCAGGGCAGGAAGATCCTCTGGGCGCCGGACATCCATCTCGGCCAATACCTGCAGGAACAGACCGGCGCGGACATGCTGTTGTGGAACGCCAGCTGCATCGTCCATGACGAGT
>JAJYBQ010000051.1 GCA_021778935.1 Pseudomonadota bacterium
CGCGGTGCGGGGGAATCCCGATTTCGAGCTCAAGTCGTCGGGCATGAAGATGGGCGGGGGCGCCAAGCCCTTCGGCATCGATGCCGAGCAGGCGTCGCAGGCGCTGGCGGAGATCGGCGTGGCCGGGCTGGCCTTCGAGGGGTTCCACATTTTCTGGGGCTCGCAGAATTTGCGCGCCGAGGCGATCTGCGAGGCGCAGGACAAGAGCCTGGCGCTGGCGCAGCGGCTGGCCGATGCCGCGCCGGGGCCGGTGCGGGTGCTGAACCTGGGCGGCGGATTCGGGATACCGTACTTCAAGGGCGAGCAGCCGCTCGATCTCGCCGCCGTCGGCGGGCACCTGCACGGCGTCGCCGAGCGCGCCCGGGCGTCGTTTCCGCAGGCGGAGCTGGTGGTCGAGCTGGGCCGCTATCTCGTCGGCGAGGCCGGGATCTATGTCTGCCGCGTGCTGGACCGCAAGGTGTCGCGCGGCCAGGTGTTCCTGGTCACCGACGGCGGCCTGCACCACCATCTGGCGGCGTCGGGCAACTTCGGCCAGGTGCTGCGCAAGAACTATCCGCTGGCGGTGGGCAACCGCGTGCGGGGATCGTCGCGCGAAACGGTATCGGTGGTCGGCCCGCTCTGCACGCCGCTCGATCTGCTGGGCGACCGGGTGGAGCTTGCGCGGGCGCACGAGGGGGACCTGGTCGTCGTGTTCCAGTCGGGCGCGTACGGGTTCACCGCCAGTCCGCATCGTTTCCTTGGGCATCCGCCGCCCGTCGAGGTGCTGGTGTAGCGTCGACGCCCGCCTTGCGGGACGATGGGGACATGAAGAAAATCGCCGCCATAGTCGTTGCGCTGATCGCCTACGGCTCCCTCTGGCCCTTCGACTACGTTCCCCACGCGGCGTCCTGGGCGGACGTGCGGTACATCCTGTTCGACTGGCCGGCGCATCTGAGCGTCCTCTCGTCGGTCTCGAACGTCATCCTGTTCGTGCCGCTGGGGGTGCTCATTCCCGGGCTCTCGAAGCGGTTCGCGGCCCGGTTCGCGCTGTTCTGGGCGTCGGTGCTCTTTGCCTGGATTCTCCAGTACTTCCAGTTCTGGTTTCCGATCCGCACACCCGACGTGTCGGCGGCCGTGTTCAATGTGCTGGGCCTGGGCGCGGGTTTGCTCCTGCATTCGTCGGCAACGGCGGTGCTGCAACGGATGCAACCCGTTGCGCAGGACTTTCCGGCGTTCTGGCAGGTACCCACCGCCTTGATGGCGTGCTGGATCCTCTATCGGTGGTTTCCGCTGATGCCGTCGCTGGACGTGCAGAACGTCAAGAACGCGCTGAAGCCGCTCTTCCGGACGCCGCATTTCGACGGGGTGGCGTTCCTGCATGACCTGGTCGCCTGGCTGGTGTTCCTGCGCCTGTCCCGCTACTCGGCGGTGGCGAAGTTGGGCCGGCATTGGCTGGCATTGGCCTGCGTGGCGGTCGTCTTCGCCGAACCGGCGTTCGAGGGCAAGCTGCTGTCCTGGGCCAACGTCGCCGGGGTGCTGGCCGCCGTGGCAGCAAGGCCGCTCTTCTACCGGGGCAAGGCCAGCCTGTTCCTGCTGCTGGGCCTGCAGTTCCTGAGCCTGTGCCTGTCCGAGCTCCACCCGTTCCGGTTCACGGCCCATGCCCGGTTCCTGTGGCTGCCGTTTTCCGGAATGATGCAGGGGTCGGTCGTGGTCAACCTGGATGCGCTGATCGAGAAGACCTACGTCTACGGCAGCCTGCTGTTCCTGCTGGACTACTACGGCGTGCGGTGGAAGACCGCCGCCACCACGGTGGGCGTGCTGCTCCTCGGACTGGAGTGGCTGCAGCAGTACATCCCCGGGAAAACCCCGGAAAGCACCGATGCGGTACTGGCGGTGATCCTGGGGTTTGCCATCCATGCCTACCTGCGGCAGAAGCCGGCGCAGGCCCTTCCCGCGCCGGTCAGCGCGGCGTGAACCCGCCACGGTCGTCGAGCAACGTGTCCAGGGCCGCGAGATTTCGGTCCCAGTCGTAGGAGGCGGAAACGGCGGCACGGGCATTGGAACCGATCACGTTGTCCGCACCCGTTTCCAGCAGGGTTCGGATCGCACCGGCAAATGCCTCGGGGTCCTCCGGTACGCGCAGGTAGTCCCGCCCCGCTTCCGCCCGCAGTCCGAGGGCCGCGGCCTCCAGCACCACGACGGGCCGGCCCATCGCCATCGCCTCGATGATCTTGTTCTGGATGCCGCGGGCGATGCGCAGCGGCGCGACCACGGCACGGGCGTGCTGGACGTAGGGGCGCACGTCCGGCACCGTGCCGGTGACCGTGATCGCGGGGTCGGCGGCAAGGGCCTGTACCGCGGGATCGGGGTTCATGCCGACGATGGTGAAGCGCAGCCGGGGATGCGTCGCGCGCAGGCGCGGCAGCACCTCGCGGGCGAACCAGGTGACGGCGTCGATGTTGGGCCAGTAGTCCATTGCGCCGGTGAAGACCAGGGTTTCCTCGCCGGTGGCGTAGGGCGAGGGCCGGTCGTCGCGTGGGGAGAAATATTCCCGGTCGACGCCGTTCTCGATCGCATGCAGGCGCGGCGCGCAGGCGGGCGCAAGGCGGGCGAAGAGGGCCTTCTCGGCCTCGGTGGCGAAGACGGTGGCATGGTTCTGCAGCGCGTGCGCGTGCTCGAATTCGAGCAGGCGGCGGCCTTCGCGGCGGTAGATCCAGGACATCGGCCAGCGGTGCTGCGTCGCGTAGTCGGTCCACTTGGCCGAATCGGCGTCGCAGTAGTCGGCGACGACGCGCAGGCCCGCGCGTCCGGCGACGTACTGCGCCATCGGCGAGGAAAAGAGCACCGCCTTGCGGATCGGCTGCGCACGCAGGGTGGCGTCGACCCAGCGGGCGAGCTGTGCGCTGCGGTAATACGGCGCGGTCAGCGCTTCGCCGCGCAGCAGGCCGGTGAGCGAGCGCAGGCGGGCGGACCGCGGGTGCAGGCGTACCGCGCAGACAGCCGCGCAGGATTCCCGCAGGCTCGCGATGTGGCGCTCGTCTTCGTCGGAATCGACGAAGGTGCCGAGGTGGATCCGATAGCGCCGGGCCAGATGCCGCAGGATGTGGTACGAGCGGATCTTGTCGCCCTTGTTCGGCGGGTAGGGCAGGCGGTGGACGAGGTAGAGCAGCGGCTCCGGCGCGGCGCCGCCGGGGGATCTCATCCCAGGTGGCGGGCGATGTGCGGCCCGATCGCGTTGACCACCGGCCGGGGCAGCTTGCGCCAGACGGCGATCGCCGCCTGGTAGCGGGGATTGGACGGATTGTTCTGGGGAATCGTGTCGCGGCCGAAGAGCTGGTATTCGTAATGCAGCGGCGCGGGCTCGAAGCCCCAGTTCTTCTTGAAGTCGAAGGAGCCGGTGCCGCGCTTGGAGCGGCCATAGTCGAAGACCTTGATGCCGCGTTCGCAGGCGCGCCGCATCAGTTCCCAGTACTTGAAGTCGTTGGCGGCCAGTTCGCGGGCATCGGTGCAGTCGCCGGCGTAGTAGGGCAGGACTTCGTCGCGGAAGTAGAACGAGAGCACGGTCGAAACCGGCTTACCTTCCGGGGAAACCACGGTCATGACCTCGGCGGCGTCGCCGAAGACCCGCAGCAGCGTTTCGAAATACCGCTTCGGGAAGGGCGGGGTGCCGTGGCGGTGCATGTTGTCGGCATACAGCTCGAAAAACCGGTTCGCATCGCCGTCGATTTCGGAAACGAGCCCGCGCTGGATCGACTTTCGCACCATCGCCCGCTGCTTGCGCGGGATGGCGAGCATATTGGCTTCGATGTCCGGCTGGATCTCGCGCCGGAAGGTGACGTAGAGGTCCTGGCGGGGCCAGTCGGGCTCCGCCGCCGCGCGGTTGCGCAGTTCCAGGTGCGAGACGCCCAGATCCCTGGCGAGCGCTGCGGCATGGGTGTGCAGGGCGTGGCGCGCTTCCTCGTCCGAAGCCGCCGCGCCGCCGTAGACGGCGAAGGGCAGCGAGACGAGGGCGTTGCCGAATAACCGGCTGCGGACCTGCGCCAGGGGAAGAATGCCGGCGACGACATCGCCGCGCCGCGCGATCAGGTAGTGGGTCTTGTGCCCGAAGACGTCCTCGAGGATCTGCCGCCATTCGAAGCGATGGAAGAAGGTCGCTTCCGGACATGCGTCGACGAAGGCCTGCCAGGCGGCGCGGTCGGAGTCTTGCGCGGAGGTGATTTTCGTTGGAGCGGACGGGGTCGCAGTGGAGGGGGGAATCATTGTGAACCCGCCTGATCGGTGTCTCGACTCGCGCTATCCCGGTACGAATATCCTCGCTTCGCCTCATACTGACGATATTTTTCGGCAATGACGGGGTCCAAAAGATTTCCTTCAACCTGGTTGATCTCGTCGATGCTATCGAGCCCCTTTATGGACAGGATGGCGTTTCCCCACGTTCCGCGCCGCAATTGCGGACCCTTGAATCGCAGCAGGTACGCATCCAGGATTTCCTTTCCAGGGGTCTCGATCTCGCGGGCGAGGGCATCAAGATAATCGTCCTTATTGGTATCTTGCCAGGCGATCGAGAATCCGGCCCGGTGGCATAGTTCCATGTGAATGAGGAGCATGGTGCGGCCATTTCCATCGAGGAACGGATGGCCGAACGCGAAATTTCCCATTACCTCGCCGGGCTTCCGTGGCATGACAGCCCGGTCCTGGCCCAGGCGAAGCCCGTACTCAACCGCCAATCTGGCGGAGAGCGGGTGACAGAACATGACGCTGCCTTTGCTTACCGCGCGATTGGGCAGTACAGCCGCGCGATCTTGACCAGCCCAGGGATAGTAGTCGGCGAAGAGAATGCGATGCACCGTCAGGAAGTCGTCGTAGGTGATGACATGGCACGCAGCAAGATGCACCAGCGCCTGGTCGAAATTGGCGCGAAACAGGTTGTGCTCGAAATGCTTGATCGTCGATTTGTCTTTGTCTCGCCTGACGTTGCGAAGGTACCCCGCTGCGTCGAAGTCGCGGAACGGATCAAACATTGCGGCACTCGTCCAGGTGCCGCCCGAGAAGATCCACCATGGTTTCGCCGTCGATTACATTGGCACGCTTGAGCGCAACGAGTAAATTTTCCGTCTCATCGGTTCGCACATCGTCGTCTGCCAGATGCGTGATCACCTCCGCCAAGGCGTCGCTACCGGTCTTCTCATAAACGACGCCATGCCGCCGCGCCAGCGTCGCAACGTAATGCGTCACATCTTCCTGGTCGATTGTACTGGCCGTTCGCATCCCGTCCTCCGCAACCACTCCTCCCAGGATTTTACGATTTCCCTACACTGTTGACCGTGTGACCAGCGTCTCAGTCCGTCAACCCGAACACCCGATCCATTCGGTCCCAACGGAAATCCTGCAACAGGCGTTGCAGCTTTTCCTCGTTGGTATCGAGATTGACGTAATGGCGAACCCGCGTCCGCAGCGGAAGGCCGGGGATGCGCGGTTGCCCGGGATCGATCTCCCAGGGATGCGTGTAGAAGATCGCCGGTTGCCGGTCGGCGTGGTTGACGCGCCGGATCGCGGCGCGGGAAACGGCATAGGGTAACAGTCGGAAGTATCCGCCGCCGCCGGCGGGAAAATTATTCCCCCCGGCGCGCATCGTGGTGACCGGGATCTCGATCAGCGCGTCGCGCACCCGGTACGGAAAGCGCGGCGCGTCGGGCATGCCGTAGTGGTCGTGGCGCACCGGGTAGACGCTCGAACTGTAGCGGTAGCCGGCGCGTTCCAGCACGTCGAACGCCCAGGGGTTGCGCTCGTCGATGGAGAAGGAGGGCGCGCGGTAACCCCGCACCGCCGACCCGGCGATGTCCTCGAGGATGCCTTTCGCGCGCCCGACGTCTTCCGCGAACGCCTCCGGCGTCTGCCCGGTGGCGCGCAGATGGGCGTAGCCGTGGCTCGCGAGTTCGTGCCCGGCATCAACGATGCGCCGGATCGCGGCCGGGTGGCGCTCGGCGATCCAGCCCAGGGTGAAGAAGGTCGCCCGCGCGTCGTGCTCCCGGAACAGCGCCAGCAGCCGGTCGACGTTGCGCTCGACCCGACAGGGAATCGCATCCCACTGCGCGCGGTCGATGTGGTGTTCGAACGCCGAAACCTGGAAGTAGTCTTCGACGTCGACGGTGAGGGCGTTCCGGCCCTCGAATCCCGGGGTTGCCAAGGGTTCTACGCCAATCCCCGGTCGGGTCCATTCCCTCTCCCGCGCGCGGGAGAGGGCGGGGGTGAGGGCAGTCGCCATATCCGCGATGCGCTGCATCAAACGATCCCGCGCCCCAGCAGCCACCTGCGCAAATGCCGCGCGATCCGCGGCGCCGCCTGCCCGTCCCAGCATTCCGGCGCCCGCCCGCGTTTGCCGCCGCGTTCGACGATCTCGCGCACGGCGGCCAGCACGACCGCCTCGTCGCGCGGCACCAGCGTGTTGGTGCCCTGCTCGACGGTGATCGGCCGCTCGGTGTTGTCGCGCAGAGTCAGGCAGGGCACGCCCAGCGCGGTCGTTTCTTCCTGGATGCCGCCCGAGTCGGTGAGCACGAAGGCCGCATCCTTCATCAGCCCCACCATCTCCAGGTAGCCTTGGGGAGGCAGGCGCACGATCCGGTCGGACGCCAGGCGATTCGCCAAACCGAACTGTTCGAGCTTGGCTTGCGTGCGGGGGTGGATGGGCCAGATGAGCGGCGCGATCGCCGAAACGCGGTTCAGGATGTCGACGATCGCGCCCAGGTCCTCCGCCCGATCGACGTTCGAAGGGCGGTGCAGGGTGACGACGCCGTAGCGGCCGGGAGCCACCTCGGGCATCATGACGCCCGCAGCGTGCAGGATGCGCGCGACCGGGACCGCCTTCGGCAGCGCGGCCATCAGCGAATCGATCATCAGGTTGCCGACGAATTCGATCCGTTCCGCCGGGATGCCTTCCCGCGCCAGGTTGGCGTGCGCGCTGCGCTCGGTGGTGTAGAGCAGGTCCGAGATCTGGTCGGTCAGGACCCGATTGATTTCCTCGGGCATGCCGCGGTCGAAGCTGCGCAGGCCGGCCTCGACGTGCACGACCGGCACGTCTTTCTTGGCGGCGACCAGGCCGCAGGCGATGGTGGAGTTGACGTCGCCGACGACGACCACGCAGCAGGGGCGGTGCTGATCGAGCACCGGCTCGAAGCGCTTCATGATCTCGGCGGTCTGGACCGCGTGGCTGCCCGAGCCGACTTCCAGGTTGATGTCGGGGACGGGGAGCGCCAGGTCGGCGAAGAGCTGGCCGTTGAGGGCGTGGTCGTAGTGCTGCCCGGTGTGCAGCAGCATGGCCGGGGGCAGGCCCGGCTCGGCGGCCAGGGCGCGCAGCAACGGGGCCATCTTCATCAGGTTCGGGCGGGCGCCGACGATGCAGAGGATGGGGCCGGGCATGGAATTCGTGGGCATCGCGGGCTCTTGGTCCGGCTTGGCTGGGCCGGGGCAGGTTGGAAGCCGGCTATTTTATGGGGCAGACCGAAATTATGCGACTTTCGTTTACGCAAGATGAACGTTCGGGGTATGGAATTTTCGGCTTTTCGGGTCCGCCGGGTCACAATACGATCTTTGGCTCTTTTCCGATAAAGGAACTTCATGTCGCAGGCAATCCAGCGCAGCATGGCCCACGGGGCGGCCTGGATGGTGCTGTTCAAGCTGCTGGAGCGCAGCCTGGGGGCGATCAGCACGCTGATTCTGGTGCGGCTGCTGGCGCCCAAGGATTTCGGTGTTGTGGCGATGGCGACGTCGTTTATCGCCATGGCGGAGCTTCTGTCGGCGTTCGGGTTCGACGTCGCCTTGATTCAGAAGCAGGACGCGCCCGAGGAGCACTACCACACCGCGTGGACGCTCAACGCGGTGATGGGTCTCTGCATCACCATCCTGATGCTGGCCTTGGCCAAGCCCGTCGCAGTTTTCTACAAGGAGCCGGGTTTGCTGTGGGTCGTACTGGCGCTGGCCTTGGGGCCATCCATTACCGGCTGTGCGAATGTCGGCGTGGTGGCCTTTCGGAAAGAGCTGAACTTTCGCCGGGAGTTCCAGTTCCAGATTGCCAAGAAGATCGTAGGCTTTTCGGTAGTGATCCCGCTGGCATTCTGGCTTCATTCCTATTGGGCTCTCGTTTCCGGAACCCTGGCCGGGAAGCTTGCCGGCACGGTGATGAGCTACCGCATCCATCCGTTCCGGCCGCGGTATTCCCTTTCCGGGGCGGGGGCCCTCTTCCGGTTTTCGAAGTGGCTACTCATCAGCAATTTCTTCGAATTCCTGAAAATGCGGGCATCGGATTTCCTGATCGGCCGCGTGCAGGGTCCCACGATGCTCGGTTTGTATAACATCAGCGCAGAGTTCGCCAATCTTCCCACGACCGAACTGGGTGCGCCCATCAACCGGGCCCTGCTGCCGGGATTCGCGCGGATCGGAAACGATGTGGCGGCCCTTTCGTCGGCGTATACCAACGCCATCGGTTTCGTCGCGATGCTCGTCGTTCCCGCCGCGGCGGGGATTTTCTCCGTGGCGGACTTCCTCGTTCCCGTCGTCCTGGGAGCGAAATGGGCAGGAGCTGCGCCGCTGCTCAAGCTGCTCGCGCTCAATGGGGCGATGACGGTGATTGAAGGCGGGATCTACACGATGCTGCTGGCGATCGGGTACCCGCACGACGTGACGCGTGTCAACGCGGTCTATGTCACGGTGCAGGTTGTTCTGATGCTCCTGCTGGTAGCGCGCTTCGGCACCGTCGGCGCCGCGTATGCTGCCCTTTTCGGGTCGGCGTGCGCTGCGCCGTTTTTTTTGTTCTTCCTTCGCAAGCACACGGGAATCCCGTCTTCCGCGTTCCTACGCGCCGTCAGCCGTCCCGTCGCTGCGGCGCTCGTGATGGCCGTCGTCTTGAGATGGGTCCTGCCGAGCCGGGTCGCGGCAATTCCGGGTTTCGGTTCGCTTGCTTGGTTGGTCGGGGCGGTGTGTGCGGGTGCTTGCGTCTACGTGGCTGCCTTGTTCGGAATCTGGTACGCCGTTGGGCGGCCGGATGGGCCGGAACGGATGGCGCTCGAGCGTGTACGTACCGAGGTGCTAATGTGATCGGGGCATAGCGGCTTTTTGGGGCGGCGCTGATTGCCGATTCTGATGGAATCGGAGGCGTCGCGATGCGAAACGTCATTGGTGGCAGTGCGTGAGCGAATCGGCAGTCCGGGAATCCTTACCCCATAAGGACTATTTGGATGGTTGGCGCGGCTTGGCCATCGTGTGTCAGGTGTGGTGACCGCCGTTGCCCCGCATTCCGCTACGCGGGAGTATTGCGATGAGGGAAGCCATCTCCCCCATGACGCAGTTTGCCGAAAAGCCAAACCGGCTCTTGCTCGGAAATTCCAAAACCGGATCAAAATGGCGACCATCGGAGACGGGATCTGCCGCCACGGCCGGGGAGTCAGGTATCCGCGACGCGACGTGCGCTGACGGGAGTGTCCGGCGGCGGAGCGTTTTGGTGGCGTTTTGGTAGCGTGTTGCGAGCGAGTATGGAAAAATTGTGTTCACAAAGTGGCGTCGGGATCGGAGTGGAATGAAAAGCATGAGTCGGGAAGAAGTCGGCGTGTCGACTGCGACATCTCATGGCGGGATGCTGCGAAGCGTTGTCAAGGCGTTCCTGCCGCGTAGCGTGCGGGAGCGGCTGGCTGTCCGGCGCCGGGGGCGCGCTTTCCATTCTGCTATGCAGCGTTTGTTGGCGGATCCGATGCGAGTCTTATCGGACACGGATCCGCTTCTCCGGAGTCTTGCCTTCGGGTGGGGAAACGAAGGATGGTCCGCAAATGAGGGGTACCTGCGGTCATGTGTGCGGGAGGCGCTCGATTCCGACGGCCCGGTCTTGGAGTGCGGATCCGGGTTGAGTACGATCGTGTTGGCCGCGGTGTTGCGCGGGTCGGGGCGTTCCATATGGTCGCTGGAGCACCATGATGAATGGCGCGGACGCATTCGCGCGACCTTGGTGCGCTATGGGCTGCAGAACGCGCATGTCTGCGAGGCCCCGATTGTGGACTACGGGGAATTTTCGTGGTATCGACCGCCTTTTGAGAAAATGCCTTATGGATTCGGATTAGTGGTTTGCGATGGTCCGCCGAGCGTTACACCTGGGGGGCGATATGGGTTGGTGCCGGTAATGGCCAAGCGACTGAGTGGTCGCTTCACATTACTCCTGGACGATGCGATCCGTGAGGCCGAGCAAGAAACAGCGCAACGCTGGGCGACGGAATTGAGCGCGTCGGTCGAGACTCTCGGGGAGAGGCCGTACTTTCGAATCCGGCCGACGCAATCGTGAAGGTCTTGTCTTTGCTGTAGCGGGAGCTGCGTCGTTGGCGCGGCGGACTCTTCAGGCTGCCACAAACGACGGTGCCGATTTCTGCAGTCCCGTCGACAGGTCGCACTCGGGATGGTATCCGAGCAACCGCTGCGCTTTGCTGATATCCGCCTCCGAATGCCGCACATCTCCCGCGCGAAACTCCGCATACCGCGGTGGCGCGACCTCCAATCCGGGGCGCACCGCCCGCAGCGCCTCGGCGAGCATCGCATGCAACTGCGTGAGCGTCGTCCGTCCCCCCACCGCCACGTTGTAGACCTGCCCCACCGCTGCCGGATTTTCGACCAGCGCCGCACGCAGATTCGCCTGCACGGCGTTGGCGACGTAACAAAAGTCGCGCGAGGTTTCGCCGTCGCCGTTGATGATGCACGGCTGCCCGGCCAGTATCGCGGCGGCCCAGCGCGGAATCACGGCCGCGTAGGGGCCGTTGGGGTCCTGCCGCGGGCCGAAGACGTTGAAATACCGCAGGCCGATCGTCTGCAGGCCGTAGCTGCGGCCGAACACTTCGGCGTAGACCTCGTCGAAGAGTTTGGTCGCGGCATACGGCGATAGCGGCCGGCCGATGCGATTTTCGATCTTGGGCAGATTGGGTTCATCGCCGTAGACCGAACTCGACGAGGCGTAGACGAAGCGCGCCACGCCGGCGTGGCGTGCCGCGACCAGCATGTTGAGCATGCCGGTGACGTTGGCGGCGTGCGAGCGCTGCGGGTCTTCGATCGAACGCGGCACCGATCCCAGGGCGGCCTGGTGCAGCACGGTCTGCACACCTTGGCAGGCCCGCGCGCAGGTGTCGGGGTCGACGATGTCGCCCTCGATCAGGGTGAAGCGGCCCCAGGCATCCGCACCGACCCGCGCGCGCACGTCGTCCAGGTTGCTGCGGCGGCCGGTGGCGAAGTTGTCCAGGCCGACCACCTCCTGGCCGAGTCCGAGCAGGGTTTCGAGCAGGTGCGAGCCGATGAAGCCGGCGACGCCGGTGACCAGCCAGCGGCGCGACTGCATCGTGATGAACGCATCGAACGCCTCCTGCGAGGCGATGGTTTCTACAGCCGCCATACGCGGTACCCGCCGTCGCGCAGCGCCGGGGCGTCGAAGAAGCATTTGACGTCGGTGAAGACGCCGCCCGGGGCGAGCTTGGCGCGCCATTGGTCCATGCCGATCTGCCCGAACGGCTGGTGGGCGACGGCGGCGACGATGGCATCGGCGCGCGGCAGGTCGTCCCACGCTTCCAGGCGCACGCCGTATTCGTGTTCCGCCTCCGCGCTTTCGGCGACGGGGTCGTGCACGTGCACGATCGCTCCATAGGATTGCAGTTCGCGCACGACGTCGATCACCTTGGAGTTGCGCAGATCGGGGCAGTTCTCCTTGAAGGTCAGGCCCAGCACGGTGATGTGGCTGCCGCGCACCGGGAAGCCGGCCTGGATCATTTCTTTCACCGTTTCATGGGCGATGTACGCGCCCATGCCGTCGTTGATGCGGCGGCCGGCGAGGATGACCTGCGGGTGGTAGCCCAGCATGTCGGCCTTGTGCGTGAGGTAATACGGGTCGACGCCGATGCAGTGGCCGCCCACCAGGCCCGGCCGGAAGGGCAGGAAGTTCCACTTGGTGCCGGCCGCCTGCAGCACTTCCAGGGTGTCGATGCCGAGGCGGTGGAAGATGAGCGAAAGCTCGTTCATCAGCGCGATGTTGAGGTCGCGCTGGGTGTTCTCGATGACCTTGGCGGCTTCGGCCACCTTGATGCTC
>JAJYBQ010000309.1 GCA_021778935.1 Pseudomonadota bacterium
ACGCTCAACTACCTCGACATCAAGACGGTGGTGGTGAGCTGCGGCACCTGCTACGACCAGCTGCAGGGGTACGACTTCCCCGCGATCTTCCCCGGCTGCCGCATCATCGACATCCATGAATTCCTTGCCGAGCGGGGGATCCGGGTCGACGGCGTGTCCGGGGTGCGCTACGTCTATCACGATCCCTGCCACAGCCCGATGAAGCAGCAGGAGCCGCTCAAGACCGTCAATGCGCTGCTGCAGACGCAGGATGGGGCGCGCATCGGGCGGAGCGAGCGCTGCTGCGGCGAGGCGGGGCTGCTCGCGGTGTCGCGGCCCGACGTGTCGACCCAGATCCGCTTCCGCAAACAGGAGGAACTCGAGCACGATGCCGCGCGGCTGCGCGCCGACGGATTCCAGGGCGAGATGAAGGTGCTGACCTCCTGCCCGGCCTGTCTGCAGGGCCTGCATCGCTACCGCGACGACGTTCCCGTCGAAGCCGAATACATCGTGGTCGAGATGGCGCAGCGGATCCTGGGCGCGAACTGGCTGCCGGAGTTCGTCGCGCGCGCGACGGCCGGAGGCGTCGAGCGGGTGCTGTTGTGAGCGGCGCGGCAGCCAGCGTGGCTTCCTGCCCGCTGTGCGCCACGGACGGCGGAACGGTGCTCCGGCGTAACGGCCGCCTGCGGGTGGTCGCGGTCGACGATGCGGACTACCCCGGCTTCCTGCGCGTGATCTGGGACGCCCATGTCCGCGAGATGAGCGAACTCGATGCCGCCGCGCGGGTCCATCTCATGGAGGTGGTGTTCGCGGTGGAATCGGCGGTCCGCCGGGTGCTGGCACCGGACAAGATCAACCTGGCGAGCTTCGGCAACGTCGTGCCGCACGTGCATTGGCATGTCATCGCCCGCTTCGCCGACGATGCGCACTTTCCCGATCCGGTCTGGGGGGTGCGGCGCCGCGACCCGGATCCGGCGCGTCTGGCGGCGCAGCGCGCGCAACTGCCGGAGCTGCATCGGGTCGTGGTGGAGATGCTGCAATCGAACGGTTTTTCCCCCTCTCCCGCCAAGATGGGAGCGGGCGGGGGTGAGGGTGGCGAACGAAGCCCCGGCATGTCCGGCGGATTGAGGTAAAGGGGTCTTTCATGCGCCTCGCGGTCGTTTCCGACATTCACGGCAATCTGCCGGCCCTCGAAGCCGTGGTCGCCGACTTCCGCCGACGCGGCGTCGACGCCGTGGTCAATCTGGGCGACAGCCTTTCCGGGCCGCTGCTGCCGCGCGAAACCGCACAGTTCCTGATGGCGCAGGCGGAGTGGATCCAGCTTGGCGGCAACCACGAGCGCCAGATCCTCGACGAGCAGGGCGCGTGCGGCCGTTCCGACGTCTACGCGCGAGCGCAGCTCGGAGCCTCCGAGCGGGCCTGGATCGCAACCCTGGCACCGAATCACCGCGTCGCGGAAGACGTGTTCGCCTGTCACGCCACACCGACGACCGACATGGTGTACCTGCTGGAAACCATCGAGCCCACCCACCTACGGGTGGCGACGAACGGCGAGATCGAAGCGCGTCTCGAGGGGGAGGCGGCGGCGCTGGTACTCTGCGGCCACAGCCATACGCCGCGCAGCGTGCGGACGGCACGCGGCCAGTGGATCGTCAATCCCGGCAGCGTCGGGCTGCCCGGTTTTCTCGCCTGCGGCCCGACCCCGCATCGCGTGCAGAACGCCTCGCCGGATGCGCGCTATGCCATCGTCGAGCGCGGCGAGACGGGCTGGTCTGCGTCGCTGATTTCCGTTCCCTACGACCACCGCAGCATGGCGGACCTCGCCGGACGCCGCGGCCGGCCGGAATGGCAGCGCGCGCTGGCGACAGGATACGTATGACCGCCCCGCGCCGTCGGCGCGGTCAGATCCAGCGGCGCACCCGCGCCTTGTAGCGCCGGTATTCCTGGCCGAACCGCGCCTCGAGGTGCGCCTCTTCGTGCCGGATCACGGCATAGCGCAGGCCTGCCCAGATGAGCGGCGCGAACACGAGCGGCCACGCCGTGCCCAGCCATGCCGCGGCACCGATGAGGAAGCACCAGTCGCCGAGATAGATCGGATTTCGACTGAACCGGAACGGGCCGCCAGTGCAAAGCGCGGTCGCGCCCTTATACGGATTGACGGTGGTGCGATGGCGGAAAAAGGTCCACAGCGTCCAAAAAAACAGCGCCATTCCCGCGCCGAGAAAGGACCACGCCACGGGCCTCGCAGCCCCGGCGAGATCCAGGGGGAGATGCTGCACCTTGCGGTCCAGCCACCAGCCGGCGACCACCGCCAGCGCATACGGCGCGGGCGGCAGCAGCAGGGTGCGAGGCTTGGCTGCGAGGCGCAAGTCGGGAACCCCCGGGGGCGCGGAAGCGGGACGCCCGCGCGTCACGATTCCGCGTCTCCGTTGGCGCGGGCCGCCTCGTTTTCGCCCCACATCGCGTTGAGGATCGCCAGCAGGCAGGCAAAACCGATACCGAGAATCCAGGCGAAATACCACATGATCTTCT
>JAJYBQ010000310.1 GCA_021778935.1 Pseudomonadota bacterium
CCCATTTCGGGGTGTCCTTGGCGGCGCCGTCACCGGTGACGCAGCGCATCGGCGCGTGCTCGCCGAGCACGCACACCTCGCCGGCGCGCAGGAACACGGCAGCCGGCGCCACTTCGGCGCCGCTGACGCCGGCACGCAGCATCAAGACCGCAAGGAGCGCCAATTCTGCTGGTTTGAGTCCCATCTCACACTCCCGGACAGCCTGACTGGGGCTCGACGCATGCGCCGATCACCACCGGGTTGGCGTAGCCTCGGCACGCTGCCTCGCCTTCGCCGCCGTAAAGGTCGATCCGATAGCCCTTGATCGCGCCTCCGCGGTCGTTGGCGAGCACATTGCCAATGCCGTCGAGCATCATCGCGACGTTGCGTCCTTGGACGATCGCCGGATCGCGCGCCACGGTTCGTCCGGCGACCAGCGACGTTCCATCAGCAGTCGGCGGCTCCGCAACCTTGACGATTCGGGCCGGGCGGATCTCGTAGTGCACGAATCCGCCGCTGGCCAGCCGCGCACTTCCCTGGAGCTTGACGTTGGCGATGAAGGCGCGGCAATAAAGCCCGGGCAGGCCGTACGGATCGCGCGTCGTGCCCTCGTACACCACGCCGCCGATCCGCGTGGGCTTGCACGATATCGGCGGTGTACCGTAGTCGGCTTCGAGGGCGATGACGTAACACGACATTCCGAAACTCGCCGCACGCTTTGTGTGGTCAATCACCGGCCCATCGACCGTATCGAGTTTGAACCGCAGCTGCGCCAGCCCGCCGGGTTGAGGCGCCTGTTTTGCGGGGGGCACCACGAGCCGGATGTAGCGCTCATTCGGGCGCTGTGACGGATCCTTGGCATCTTCCAGGCTGGGAGCGAAGGCTCCGGCAATACGGGTCGACGTGTAGGAAAAACTGCCGCTGTCGTAATAGCCTGCCCCCCAGAGGCGATACGCGGTCAGGCCGTCGCGATAGACCGTCAGGTGGGGCTCGCGGCGCCAGTCCATGCGACCGCCGCTGCCGTCACCGTTCGTGAACGTGCCGGTACCGTATTCGCAGTCCTGGGTGTATTGCACGCTACCGTGGAACCCCTGGCATCGCGGGTCGATTGGCGTGCGTGCTGAAAACGAAAAGCCGTTGCCGGCTTCGACAACATATGTCTCCTCGATGCATTCCTCGTCGCCGAGCGCGCCGAATGAGATGACTCCCGAGCGCTTCTCATCGATCACCACGGTCGCGCTGTATTCCGTTTCCTCAACCATGCCGTCCCACTGTCCCACCGAGGTGCACAGGCTGGTTCGTACGGGATCGGACGCGGCGGCGCCACAAACGCAACCCACGATCGCCACCACCCAGTGGCGGGGTACGCAAACATTCTCGGATCGGACATTGGACGAACGCATGGACAGGCCCTCGCCAGGCCCGCTGCGGCGGACCCCGACGCTCCAAGGATAGGAACGCCTGGCGCCAGCGCAAGCATTCCCCCCTTTTCCCGAGGTGCCACGCTGGGCATCTCCCCGGGCCGGACACCCCGTCCCGGGGCGCGTCAACGAGTAAGGTGGAAGCCTGCCGCAAGCCCCGAAGCGCGGCAACCTACACGGCCATCCCCTCCGGAGCGCGGCAACGATTCAGGTGGATGCCTGTCGCAAGCCCCGAAGCGCAACGTCGGTGGCGGCCATTCGCCCCGGAGCGCGTCGACGATTCAGGTGGAAGCCTGCCGCAAACCCCGAAGCGCGACCCTGTGTCATGCCCGGCATGCGAGCCCCCGCAGGGTCGCCCCAAGGGGGCGAGCAGTCCCCCCTCGGGGGGGAAGCGAGGCGGCTCGCGCCGCCTCGCTCAGGGGGGCAACCCTCAAGCTGCGGCGCGCAGCTTGGCCTGCATCGTTTTCAACAGCTCCGCGCGCGTCGCGTCGTCGGCGCGTTGCAGCAGGCGGTTGGCGCCGGAGACGATGGCACGGATCGACGCGGTGACGATGTTGGGGTCGAGGCCGACGCCGAAGGTGGTCGCCGCCATGTCCTCGAGCGCGACCTCGACCATCGCCGCGGCTCGTGCGCCGGCGCCATGGCCCAGGCTGCGCTCCTCGTAGCTCTGCACCTGCAGCGGCAGATGCAGCGCACGCACCACCGCGTCGATCGGGCCGTTGCCTTCGCCGCGCAGGCTCACCGGGCGGCCGTCGATCTCGACCTCGAGGCGGATGCCCTGCTGGTGGCCGCTTTCGCTCAGATGATGGGTGAGGTAGCGCAGCGGCTCGTCGCTTTGCACGTACTCTTCGTTGAACAGTTCCCACAGCTGCTGCGCGGTGACTTCGGCGCCGGTGCTGTCGGTGTGGCGCTGCACGACGCCGCTGAACTCGACCTGCAGGCGGCGCGGCATCACCAGGCCGTAGGTGGCCTCGAGCAGATAGGCGATGCCGCCCTTGCCCGACTGGCTGTTGACGCGGATCACCGAATCGTAGGTGCGGCCGAGGTCGGCCGGATCGAGCGGCAGGTAGGGCACTTCCCACAACGCGGTGGGCTTCTGCGCCGCC
>JAJYBQ010000311.1 GCA_021778935.1 Pseudomonadota bacterium
CTGCCGCGCCAGGTGGCGCTGCTGCACGTGGCCGATTTCGTGGGCGAGCACCGCGGCGAGTTCCGACTCGCTTTGCGCGGTGAGAATCAGCCCGGTATGCACGCCGATGAATCCACCCGGCAGGGAAAAGGCGTTGATCGTGCTGTCGCGCAGGACGAAGAACTCGAAATTGATGTCCCGTGCCGCGCTGACCGAAACCAGCTGGTAGCCGAGGCGGTTGATGTAGTCGGTGGTTTCCGGATCGTCGAGATAGGACGGGTCGCCGCGCAGAACCCGCATGATCTGTTCGCCATACATCCGCTCCTCGAGCGGCGTCAGGTACTCTGCCCCCGCTTGGCCAAGCGTTGGCAACTCCTGCGCCTGCGCGATCGGTCCGATCGCGACGGTCGCCGAGAGCAGCGCGGCGATGGCGGGCACGGCAACGCGCCGCGCTGCGCGGGCGGTGGGGCGGAGACGGTGCATTCGGAAACGAGGGGGCGGCAGGTGCTTCATCCGCGCAAGGCCCCGGGCGGGGCGACTATGGACCTCCCCCTATGATAATCCCGCCACGCGGCCCGAGCGTTCGCCGTGGGCGTTCCCAACGGGGATTGAACGGCCTAGACCGCTTGCGGCGGCACGGTTTCCTGAAAGCTCGGCCGCGCCGCCAGTTTCTCGTAGTGCTGCGCCAGATTGGGGTGCGCGGTCCGCCAGTCGATGTGGGAGAAGCGGAAGTCGAGGTACCCCAGCATCACGCCCAGCGCGATGTCCGCAAGGCTGAAGTGCTGGTTGTTGCACCAGCTCTTCTCGCCCAGCCACTCCGAGGCGGCCTGCAGGCCGCCCCCGACCTTGCCGATCTGGCGATCGATCCAGTTCTGGGATCGTTGCGCCTCCTCGCGCTGGCTGTGCTCCATGCGCACCAGCACCGCCGCGTCGATGATGCCGTCGGCGAGTGCCTCCCAGGTCTTCACGGCGACGCGTTGCCGACCGGTGGCCGGGATCAGGTGGCCGACCGGCGTGAGTGTGTCGAGGTACTCGACGATTACCCGCGAGTCGAATACCGCATCGCCGTCATCCATGATGAGGCATGGAACTTTTCCCAACGGATTGGCGCGAGCGATCGGAGAATCCGGCGCCCAGACATCAATCATGTCGATCTCGCATTCGATGCGCTTTTCCGCCATGACGATGCGAACCTTGCGCGCGTAGGGGCTGGTGGGCGAGGCGAGCAGTCGGATGTTTTTCAGCATGGGACGTAACGTTTGGCTTGGAGAACCCGGTTCTTGTGCGTGGGTGCGAGTCGGGCCGTCGTCATCTTGTTTGCGTAATGATTTTCAACGAATCCCGGTCACCGGGCAGTATATCTTGGACCGATATCGCGACGTACCGCCGCTGGGCTGCCAGGGGGGGTTTGCTAAAATGCAACACTTTCGCGCGGTTCGCGTCTCTTTCCTTCGGAAGTGTCCCTTTGTCTGAATCCGCCTCCCTGCTGTCGCTGCCATTGTCGCCGCTGACCGCGGTTTCCCCGCTCGATGGCCGCTACGCCGCGGGTGCAGCCGCGTTGCGCGGCGTGTTTTCCGAGTACGCGTTCATGCGGGCCCGCGTGCGCGTCGAGATCGAGTGGCTCATCGGCCTGACCACGCTGGGCATGTCGCAACTGCCGCCGCTCGACGCCGAGACGACCCATGCCCTGCGTGGCCTCGCCGACGGGTTCACCGTCGACGATTGTGCCGAAATCAAGGCGATCGAGGCGAAGACCAATCACGACGTCAAGGCGGTCGAATACTGGATTCGGCAGCGGGGCGCGCATCTTCCCGCCTTGCGGACGGCGGCGGAGTTCATTCATTTCGCATGCACTTCCGAGGACATCAACAACGTCTCCCATGCGCTGATGTTGCGCGCGGGGCGGGACCTGCTGCTGGCCGACCTGCGCGCGATCCACGCCCGGGTGCGGGAGACGGCGCACGCCCATGCCGCGGTTCCGATGCTATCGCGAACCCACGGGCAGACCGCAACCCCGACCACGGTAGGGAAGGAGTTTGCCAACTTCGCCACCCGCCTGGCCGACGCCATCGACGCGATCGCGGCGGTGGCGCCGCGCGCCAAGATGAACGGCGCGGTCGGAAATTTCAATGCACATCGCATCGCCGCGCCGGAAATCGATTGGGAGGAGTTCGCTCGTGGCGTGGTCGAGCGGCTGGGGCTGCATTTCAACACGCACACCATCCAGATCGAACCGCATGACTGGATGGCGGCGCTCTTCGATGCGATGGCGCGGGCCAACACCGTCCTGATCGACATGGACCGCGATCTCTGGGGGTACATCTCGCTGGGATACTTCCGCCAGAAGCTGCGTCCGGGCGAGGTCGGTTCCTCGACCATGCCGCACAAGGTCAACCCGATCGATTTCGAGAACTCCGAAGGCAATCTCGGCATCGCCAACGCCCTCCTGCGCCACCTCGCGGAGAAGCTGCCGGTGTCGCGCTGGCAGCGCGACCTGACCGACTCTACCGTGCTGCGCAATC
>JAJYBQ010000052.1 GCA_021778935.1 Pseudomonadota bacterium
GGTCGCCCGCATACCAGTAGCTCATCACGAGAACCGTGCCGAGAATGGCGACCGCGACCCAGCTTGCGATTCGTTCGCCCATCGCCCGCTCACACCCACTCCTGCAGCAGCGGCTCCAGACGGCGCTGCGCCTGCAGCACGTACTGCGCCAGATCGCGGACGGCGCCCCGTCCGCCGGGCGAGGGGGCGACCCAGTGCGCCCGCTCACGCACTTCCGGCAAGGCGTCCGCCGGTGCGGCGGCAAACCCGGCGAGGGCGAGCGCGGATAGATCGATCCAGTCGTCGCCCATGTAGGCGCATTCCTGCGGCGCAATGTCGGCATCGGCCGAAATGCGCTGCAAGGCGGTGCGTTTGTCGTCCTGGCCCTGCAGGACGCGGGCGATCCCGAGATCCTTGGCGCGGGCGGTGACGATGCCGGAGCGGCGCCCGGTGATGATCGCCATTTCGATGCCGGCCTGCCGCAATAGCCGGATACCGAACCCGTCCCGCACGTCGAACGCCTTGAGCGCCTCGCCACGGCTGCCGAAATAGAGCCGCCCGTCGGTCAGTACGCCGTCGACATCGAAGGCGACGAGACGAACCCGGGCCGCCCGTCGGGCCGGCGACAGCCGTTCCGAGGTCGCCGATTCCGTCGCCGGAGTGCTGGTGCCCATCAAATCACCTTCGCTGCCATCAGGTCGTGCATGTGCAGGGCGCCGCGTACACGGCCCGCTGCATCGATGACGAGCAGCTGGCTCTTGCGCCCGGCGTCGAGCATCTGCGCGGCCTCGGCTGCCAGGGCGTCGGCGGCGATGGTGAGGGGGCTCCGCGTCATCACGTCGGCGACACGGGTTGCCCGGACGTCGGCACCGGCTTCGAGCAGGCGGCGGAGATCGCCATCGGTGAAGATTCCCGCCAGGCTTCCGTCAGGTTCGACGACCGCGGTCATGCCGAGCTGCTTGTGCGAAATTTCGTGCAAGGCGTCCATCACCGTCGCATCCCGGCCGATCATGGGGACCGCGGCGCCGGTACGCATGACGTCGGCCACGCGGGTCAACAGCTTCCGGCCGAGCGTACCGCCGGGGTGGGATCGCGCGAAATCCTGCGCACCGAACCCGCGGACGTCGAGGCAGGCGATCGCCAGCGCATCGCCCATCGCCAGCATCGCAGCCGTCGACGAGGTCGGTGCCAGATTCAGCGGACAGGCCTCGCGCTCGACGCGGCAGTCGAGATGGACATCTGCCGCGTGCGCCAGCGGCGATCGGCTCGAACCGGTCATCGCGATCAGGGGTGTTCCTTCCCGCTTGACGATTGGCACGATGGTCATCAGTTCCGGCGAGTTTCCGGAATTGGACAGACCGATCACGACATCCGCGGGGGTGATCATTCCGAGGTCGCCATGCGCGGCCTCGGCAGCGTGCACGAACATCGCCGGCGTGCCGGTCGATGCCAGGGTGGCGGCGATCTTGCGACCGATATGTCCGCTTTTGCCGATGCCGCTTACGACGACTCGGCCGCGGCAGGCCAGCAGCAGGTTGACCGCGTCGAGGAACGCCTGGTCGAGGCGGTCGGCGAGGGCGGCCACCGCCTGCGCTTCGATCTCGATCACGGAACGCGCCAGCGCCACGGCGGAGGGACCCGCTCGACGGTCGTGGGCATTTTGCGCGGAAGGGGCGTCGGAGGAATTCGTCATGATTGTCCGGGAAATCCGGTCGACGATCATACTCCGCCGGCCCCAGTCATTGGCACGAGAATTGCTGTGATTTCCCGGGGGACGCCGCGGTTCCCGGATATTCCGGATTCCATTTGACCGACCCGCTGCCGTCTGCGACGATTCGCCCGTCTTGGCATACCCGCATCCGCCTCTGCCGTTCCCGCGCTCGCGGAACGCATCCGACCGCCGAGAGAAAGCGCCGCACCGTGCCGATTGTTTCGTCCTGCCCGGAAATCCTGCTCGCTCCCCGCGTGCCCGCCCTGCGCGGCATCGCCTGGTGGACCGAGTCCGTTACGTGGTTGTTCCGGGGTATCGCCGGCATCGGGGTCTGGGTGGGGATGCTGCTCATCCTGTTCGGTTCGCTGGCGCTGTTGCACCTCATCCCGTACCTCGGATTCCTGGTGTCCCACTTGCTGTTCTTCGTGTTCACGGGGGGCCTCATGGTCGCCGCCGACAAGACCGCGCGCGGCCAGACGCCCACGTTCTCCGATTTGTTCGCTGGTTTTGGACCCAAGGGCGGAGCGCTCCTCGGCGCGGCGCTCGTGCTGCTCGTGGCGAGCATCGGCGCGACCGCGGTCGTCGCTCTGATCGGTGTCGGCAGTTACTTCGATGCGATGTTCCATGGCGCGGGCCATTTCGATCCGGATTCGCTCCCGGATCTCTCGGGTACCGCTACCGGATCCGGCATGATGGCCTTGGGCTGGCGCACGTTCGGGCTGGTCATCCTTGCGCTGGTGCTCTACCTGCCGATCACCATGGCCAGCTGGCTTGCGCCGGCGCTCATCATGCTGCGCGATGCCGCACCCGGGGAGGCGCTGCGGCTCAGCCTGCGCGCCGGCTGGCGCAACGGTTCCGCGCTGACGATGTATGGCCTGTTCGCCATCGGGCTGGCGCTGCTCGCCACCTTACCGGTACTCGTCGGCTGGCTCTTTTTCGGGCCGCTGGCGTACCTGTCGACCTATGCCGCGTCCCGCGACCTGTTCGTGTGCGATGGCCGGGACGGTGAAGAGGGCGAGGTCGTCGCGGAAATCCTCGACTGAGCCGCGCTCGCGTTCCGTCGCCCCGGAGGAGTCCGCAAGTTCCGTAACCGCCGTTCCGATCGAAGCGCGATCAAGGCGTCTTGCGCGCCACCACCACCCGATTCCGGCCTTCGCGCTTGGCGGCATAGAGCGCCTGATCGGCACGATTACGCGGTCCCCGAGAGGGTGGCCATACGTATCGTTGATGCGCTTGCAGTGGTCGATGTCGAGCAGGATCAGCGACAGCTGGTCATGGAATTCGGAAGCGCCCTGCCCGGTCTGTGCGGCGTTGCGCTGGATCTCCTCCAGCACCTCCATGAGACTGGCGCGCGCCGTCAGGATCATCCGCTCGGCCGGTTCCACCATGTGCTGCATATACAGCGAATACGTGCGCGACGGCGCCAGGCGCGGCCGCTGCGCCAGTTCCCGGTCGACGGCGTTCTGAAGCCGGGGGCGCTCGCCCGTCCATCGGCCGATGATGGAGTTCCGTGGGTGTCGGGTCAGGCCCGCAGGCCCAGCACCTTCCGCAAGTGCGGTGCGGTACGGCTTTCGGCTGCGGCGGCGACCTCTTCCGGAGTGCCGGCTGCGAGGATTTGTCCACCGCCTTCGCCGCCGTCCGGGCCGAGGTCGATCACCCAGTCGGCAGACTTGATCACGTCGAGGTTGTGCTCGATGGCGAGGACCGTGTTTCCCAGGTCGCGCAATCGTCGCAGCACATCGAGCAGCACCGCGATGTCGTGGAAGTGGAGGCCGGTCGTCGGTTCGTCGAGGACGTAGAGCGTGCGCCCCGGATCCCGCTTCGACAATTCCTGTGACAGCTTGACCCGCTGCGCTTCGCCGCCGGAAAGGGTGGTCGCGCTTTGCCCCAGGCGCAGGTAACCCAGTCCGACCTCCGCCAGCGTGCGCAGCCGCCGCTCGAGCGCCGGCACCGCGCGGAAGAACTCCAGCGCCTGATCGACGGTGCAATCAAGCACCTCGGCGATGTTGCGGCCTTTGTACAGTACGTCGAGCGTTTCGCGGTTGTAGCGGCTTCCCCCGCACACCTCGCAGGGCACGCTCATGTCCGGGAGGAAATGCATTGCCACGGTGATGACGCCTTCGCCCTGGCACTCCTCGCAGCGACCACCGGCCACGTTGAACGAAAACCGCCCGGCATCGTAGCCGCGGCTGCGCGCCGTGACCGTGGCCGCGAACAGTTCGCGGACGGCGCCGAAGATCCCGGTATAGGTGGCGGGGTTGCTGCGCGGGCTGCGGCCGATCGGCGCCTGATCCACGGTCACGACCCGGTCGACGTGTTCCGCACCGTCCAGTCCGTCGTAGGGCGCGGCTCCGCGCCCGGCCGTGCCGCCGCGTGCCAGCGCGGGCACCAAGGTGTCGAGGACGAGGGTCGATTTTCCGGAACCGGACACGCCGGTCACGCAGACCAGGCAGCCCAGCGGCACTGCCAGATCGATGCCCCGCAGGTTGTTACCCCGCGCGCCGCGCAGGCGCAGCCATTGCGGGCCGGCGGATGCGCGCTGCATGGGCACCGGGATCGAACGGCGGCCGGCAAGATAGTCGCCGGTGAGCGATTGCGGATCTGCGGCAACCGCTTCGGGCGTGCCCTGCGCGACCACCGTGCCGCCGAGCGCGCCGGCGCCGGGCCCCATGTCGACGAGGTGGTCCGCGGCGCGCATCATGTCTTCGTCGTGTTCGACTACGAGCACGGTATTGCCGAGGTCGCGCAGGCGCTCGAGGGTATGGATCAGGCGGGCATTGTCGCGCGGATGCAGGCCGATCGACGGCTCGTCGAGTACGTAGAGCACGCCCGCCAAGCCGGCGCCGATCTGGGACGCGAGGTGGATGCGTTGCGCTTCGCCGCCCGAAAGCGTGTCGGCGCTGCGTGCCAGGGTGAGGTATCCCAGGCCGATCTCATCGAGCAGGCGCACGCGACCGGCAATTTCTCCGATGATGCGCGCCCCCACGGCGTGTCGCGGTCCGGTGATCGCCAGCGTTTCGAAGTACGCGCGAGCCTGGGTCGCCGGCATCGATTCGATTTCGTGGATCGCGTGCCGTTGCGGCCCGGCCCCGACGAACACGAAGCGCGCCTCGCGCCGCAGGCGGGCGCCGCCGCAGTCCGGGCAGGGATCGCGCGCTGCTTCGGCCACCTCCTGTGCGGCTTCCGCGTCGGCGCTGCCGCGCGCCACCACGCCGAGCCCGCCGCACCGCGGACAGGCGCCCGCCGGGTTGTTGAACGAAAACAGCCGCGGCTCCAGCGCGGGCGCCGCGTAGCCGCACTGCGCGCAGGCGTGCCGGCTGGAAAACAGCGTTTCGGCGCCGGTCTCAGGCTCGGCGAGCAGCGCCGTTGCGCCGGTCAGCTTGAGCGCGGTTTCGAGCGACTCCGCCAATCGCGACCGTGCTTGCGGGTTGACGCGCAGACGGTCGACGACAACCTCGAGCCGCGGCGTCACCCCCGCCGTCGCCACCGCAGCCATGCGATCCGCGTCGACGACCGTGCCGTCGACGCGGAACCGGACGAAGCCGCGTGCGCGCAGGTCGTCGATCCGGGCGGCGACCGGCCCGCCCTCTTCCCGGTGCAGCGGCGCGAGAATGTGCAGCATGGTGCCGGCGGGACGCAACATGGCCTCGTCGACCATTTGCGCCACACTCTGCGCGGCCAGTGCTACGTCGGGATGGTCGGGACAATGGGGTTGGCCGACGCGGGCGAACAACAGCCGGAGGTGATCGTGAATCTCCGTCACCGTACCCACGGTCGAGCGCGGATTGGCGGCCGCGCGCGCCTGCCGGATCGCGATCGCCGGGCTCAGGCCCTCGATCGAATCGACGTCGGGCCGTTCCATCCGCGGCAGGAATTGGCGCGCGTATGCCGACAGCGACTCGACATACCGGCGCTGGCCTTCGGCATAGAGGGTGTCGAAGGCCAGGGAACTCTTGCCGGACCCCGATGGGCCGGTGATGACGATCAGGCGGCCGCGCGGCAGGTCGAGGTCGACTTCGCGCAGGTTGTGACTGCGCGCGCCGCGCACGCGGATCGGGTTCATCGCGCGGTTGAAACCGGTTGGCGTCGAACGGTTCGAGCGTTCGCGCCGCGGCGGGCTTCCGGCCGTTTTCTAGATTTCGGCTTCAGCCGGTCCGTCATAGCGCTCGGTACGCCGCACGCCCCGGCCTAGTTCGACACCCAGCTGCTTGAGCTTGCGGTAGAGGTGCGTGCGCTCCAGCCCGGCCCGATCGGCGACGCGGGTCATGCTGTAGTTTTCCTTGACGAGGAGATGCTCGAAGTAGATGCGCTCGAACTGGTCGCGCGCATCCCGCAAGGGCTGATCCAGGTTGATGCTCAGCGCCGCTGCCTCGTTGCCGGCAGGTGGCGCCTCGGGAAATGGTGCCGTTACGGTACCGTTTGCCGCTGGGCCGCCCGGCTCGGAGGCGCCCCCGCCGGCAAGGCTCGCAGGCCGGGCGGGTTCCCGGCGCTGTTGGCCGTGGCGCAATCCATCACGGACCGCGCTCAGCAGGCGGGAGAGCGTGATCGGTTTTTCCAGGAAATCCAGTGCGCCCAGGCGGGTTGCCTCCACCGCGGTCTCGAGCGTGGCATGTCCCGACATCATGATGACCGGGGCGTGCAACTGGCCTGCGGCCACCCACTCCTTGAGCAAGGTCACACCGTCGGTGTCCGGCATCCAGATGTCGAGCAAAACCAGATCGGGAGGCGTCTGTTCCCGGTGGATCCGCGCTCGCGCAGCATTTTCGGCCGTCACCACGACATGCCCCTCGTCCGAGAGGATCTCCGACAGCAATTCCCGAATTCCGACTTCGTCGTCGACAACCAATATGTTTGCCATGACCTGCTTTGCTTGCGTCAAACAGCGTCCGCCGCTGCAGGCTCCGAAAGCCGATGCAAAAGGACTGTCACCACTGCACCACCCCGATCCCGGTTGACGATTTCGATCGTCCCGCCGTGCTCGTCAATAATCTTCTTCACCAAGGCCAGACCCAACCCCGTTCCATGCGGCTTCGTCGTGACGTACGGTTCGAACGCACGGCGAAGTATATTCGTCGGGAAGCCGGGGCCGTTGTCCTCGATGGAAAGGCGGACCGCGGGCCGGGCTGCACCCGGCCCCGATCTGCCGGGTGGTGGGGCACGGACCACCTCGGTGCGTACGACCACCACCCCCGGCTGTTCCCGGCCGCGCCGATTTGCCTCGGCCACGCCAGCGATCGATTCGATGGCATTGCCGATCAGGTTGTGGATCACCTGCCGCAATTGCTCGGCGTCGGCCTCGACGAGCGGCACCTCCGGATGCAGGCGCAGTGTAACCCGAGGAACCGCCTCCCCCCCATCGCCCGCCGCCGGGGGTGCGCCGTCCCCGTTTTTCGCGTCCGCGGCCGTTTCGGCGCCGTACATCGAGCCGATTTCCTCCACCAGCGCATTGATGTCGAGGGGGGCGAGGCGAGCCGCTGGCAGGCGGGCATAGTCGCGAAACTCGTCGACCATGCGCTTCATCGCCGCGACCTGGTTGACGATCGTGGTGGTGCCGCGGTCGAGCACGGCGCGGTGCTCGTCGGGCAGCGCCGGCGCGAGCTTCATGCGCAGCCGTTCGGCGGCGAGCTGGATCGGCGTCAAGGGGTTTTTGATCTCGTGTGCGAGTCGCCGTGCCACTTCACCCCATGCGACGGCGCGCTGCGCGGAGATGACCTGGGTGATGTCGTCGAACACCACGACGTACCCCAGTCCATCCTCCAGCGGCAGCCGCGATCCGCGCGCCAGCAGTGCCAACGGTTCTGCGCCGATGTCCGCACCGACGCGCGGCACGTGAATCTGCTGCTGCCAGGAATCCTTGGGTGTCGCAGCCAGCGCCTGGTCGTGGAACGCGCGGGAAACATCCTTCGCAAGCTGCGGCAGTTCGTCATGCAGGGACCGGCCGACGCGGGACGCCAGCGAGCTTCCGAGAATCCGCGCCGCGCCGTAGTTGGCGGTGACGATGGCGAAGTGCTGATCCAGGACGATCACGCCCGCAGAGAGGTTGGCGAGCAGCCGCTCCAGGTAGGCGCGCGCCGCTTCGAGTTGCCGTGAGCGGGTTTCTACGGCGTTGCGGGCCTCTTCCAACTGGCGTGTCATCGCGTTGAACGATTGTGGCAGCAGGTTGAGCTCGTCGTTGCCCCGGAATTCCCGCACCGGGCGGAAATCGCCTTCGGCCACCGCCTTCGTTCCGGCCGCCAGTTCCACCAGGGGTGCCGTCATCGCGCCGGCCAGCATCATGCCGGCGGCAATTGCGGCGAACACTGCCAGCAATAGCGTGAGCGTCAGCGTCAGGCGGTAGATCCGCTGCAGGCCGAGCCGTGCCAGCGAACGCTCCTGGTAATCGCCGTAGCCGGTCTGCAGCGCTTGCGCGTTTGCCGCGATCGTCGGCGGAACCGCCTGGACGAGTTCGAGCAGGCGCGGTTCGTCGAGCCGAATCGAGCCCATTCCGGTCGAAGGCCGCAATCCGCCCCGTCGGTGGGCAGCCGGCGCGAACCGGTAGGACGCCCCCGATCCACCCAGGCCGGCGGGTTCGCCGGATTCGAAGGGCATGCCGGGGATCGGCACGATGACGCGGATACGCAGGCCCCTGCCGGGCTCGGTCGACAGCTCATCGCCTTCGATTGCCGCATACCCGCCGGTCGCGATGGCGCTGCGCAGGGCGCTTGCCGAGGGAAGGAAGTACGCAAGCTGGAATTTGCGGGCGGTGCTGGCCCAAACCACTTGGCCGCCTGCCCGCACGATCAGTGCCTGGTCGGCACCCGCCCGCTCGCGCAGGCGGGCCAGCGCGGCGCGCTGTTCCAGCCCGGGCGTATCGGCCAGTTCCTGTGCCATCGCGTGCGCCTTGGCATTGAGCTCTTCGCGTTGCGCCGCCAGCACGGCCCGCCCCAGCGCGAACCCGGATTCGAGCGCTCCCTCCACCTTGACGTTGAACCACGACTCGATCGAGCGCAGCAGGAATTGGGAAGAAACCACATAGACCAGCACGCCCGGCAATACGCCCATTAGCGCGAATGCGATGGCAAATCGGGCCATCAGGCGTGCGCCGAACACCCGCGCGCGTACGCGTTGCAACAGGCGCACCGCAAGTGCGGTGACGACCGTGAACAAAACGAGGGCGAGCGCGCCGTTCGCGGCCAGGAGAATGGGGTAATCCCGCTCGAATGCGCGCGAATTGGCGCTTGCCGACATCAGGACGAAGAGCAGCACCCCGGCCAGGGCCAAGGCCCCGATGAGGGAGTACCGAAGAACGCGGGACATGGGGCAGAAACGGAGACGGAAGCGGGGGAGGATGCGCGGTCAATGCGATCCGGAGGCCGAGAGGGAACACGCCTCCCAGCCCGACGTCCAGCCCCAGTCGTGATCGGTGATCGCATCGACCTGGAACGGCTTGGGCAGCATGGATGTGTCGAGCATCATGCGGATGCGGGCACGCACGTGCAGTACGCTGTCATCCAGCAGATCGGCGCCCCCGACCCGCCAGTGCGTCACGCGCCGCATCGTCGCCACCGCTTGGTCCAGTGTGTCGAACGGCAGGGCCAACCCGCCCCGCGACAGGTGGTATTGGCGCGTCAGCGGGCTGTAGCTCAAGCGGTATTCGATCGTCCGGTCGAGCAGGTCTTTGTCGAACCAGTACCAGCGGGATCGTCGGATCTGAACTTCGATCCGGAAATACAGGGCAACACCGTGATCGATGGCCGAGCGCAGCGACGGCGGCATGGCGAAGGCGAACTGGGCGTCGACGAAGGTTCCCGGGTCGCTCCCGTGCTGCACCGTCACCGTGGCCACTGCACCGTTGTCTTCGTTCGGAGACGCCTGCGCCGGGGCGCCCGGTAGCGAAAACACCGCGGCGCAGGCAAACGCGAGCGCGCAGCGGCGATAGGTCGCCGCGCACGCCCGGGCGTCAAACCTTTTCCAGCAGCGCATAGAAGAAACCGTCCTGGAATACCGGCTGTTTGCTGTAATCGAATTCCATCGGCGCGGTCTGTGCGCTACGGGGCAGCAACTGCCACCCGCCGGGCTCGCCCTGCCGCAACGGAACGACCCGGGCGTCGGGATGGCGCTCGACAAACGACGAACCTTGCTGTCGCCCCTCCTCCGGAAAGAGGGAGCAAACCGCGTAGAGCAATCTACCAGTCCGCGCGAGGAGGGGCCACAAGGCATCCAGCAATTTCGCCTGTTGCGTTGCCAATTTCGCAACATCTCCCGGACGCCGCAACCATACGATATCGGGGTGGCGGCGCACGATCCCGGACGCGGTGCAGGGGGCGTCGAGCAGGATGCGGTCGTATGGCCGGCCGTCCCAGAACCGCCCTGCGCTTCGCGCGTCGGTCACCAGCACGCGCGCGCGTGGCCCGGACAATGCCAGCCGCTGGAGGTTGGACTCGATTCGGCGCGCACGCTCCGGGTCGCGCTCTACGGCGTCGACGGAACAGTCGACGAGCTCGAGCAGGTGTGCAGTTTTGCCACCGGGTGCCGCGCAGGCGTCCAGCACCCGCATCCCCGGCGCGACCCCGAGCAGGGGCGCGGCAAGCTGGGCTCCTGCATCCTGCACCGAAACCCAGCCTTCGAGAAATCCCGGGATGCGATCCACCGGCAACGCACGATGCAGCCAGACACCCGACTCGCTGGCCCGACTTGCCGCCAACCCCTCTGCCGCCAACCGATCGAGATAGGCGGAAACCGTCGTTCTGCGCCGGTTGACGCGCAGCACCAGGGGCGGCTCTTCGTTCTGGGCGCCAAGAATTTCCTGGGTCCGGCGTGCGCCGTATTCCCGGTGCAGCCGAGCCAGCCACCAGGGCGGTACATTGCCGTGCCGCGCCGGATCCTGCTCGGCCTCCTGTACGAGTTCTTCCCGGCGGCGCAGGAACTCGCGCAGCAACGCATTCAGGAATCCCGCGGCCGCCGCAGTTGTTTCGCGCGCGCGCGCCGCGCGCACGGCCTGATCGACCAGGGTGAAGTCGGGATAGGCTTCGGCAAGCAACTGCGCCGCGGATACGGAGAACAGGGCGCGCACATCGGGGTCGGGTGGGCGGTGTGCAAGCTTGGCCAACAGGAATTCCGTCACCGCGAACCGACGGACCGCGGTGGTCGTAACGTCGCGCAGGGCGCCGGCCAGCGCGGGAGAGGCGCCCCGGCTCGTTTCCAGGGCTGCATCCAGCGCCCGGTCCAGCGATTGTCCGGCCAGAAAGCAGGACCACGCTTGTGCCGCGAGCGTCAGCACGCGGCCGAGCGGGGGACTCGCGGCGAGGTTGGCCGCTGACATCGGCTCCATCAACGCGCTTTTTCCGTGTTGTCCAACTCGGGCGCTGGAGCCCCGGGCAGTGTCGTTCCGACGGGGAGCGGAACCGCGGCGAGAAACTCCCGCGCGTCGATCCGCCGGCCGCCGGGGCGCTGGAGCCGGGTGATGCATAGAGCGCCATCGCCGGTCGCGACCACCAGACCATCGGAGTCTGCGGCAAGCACCGTGCCGGGAGCTGGGAGCGCCGCTCCGGTCGGGTGGTCAACCGGGTGTGCAAGCCAGAACTTGACGGTCTGTCCGGCGATGCCGCCGCACGCGCCGGGGAAGGGGTCGAAGGCCCGGATGCGCGCCGCGAGGCGGACGGCGGACTCCTGCCAATCGAGCCACGCCTCGTCTTTGCGGACCTTGACTGCATAGGTGACGCCTTCGGCCGGTTGCGGCTGCGGTCGGATCTCGCCGCGCGCAAGCGCGCGCAGGGTCTCCACCACCAGTCGCCCCCCCAGATCCGCCAGCTGCTCCGTCAGCATGCCCGTCGAGATGTCGGACGGGATGTCGATCGACTTCCAGCGCAGCATCGGCCCGGTGTCCAGGCCGGCGTCCATCTGCATGATGGTGATGCCGGTGCGGACGTCACCCGCTTCGATTGCGCGCACCACCGGCGCGGCGCCCC